>JBHADY010000227.1:0-2873 GCA_041855325.1 Ignavibacteriota bacterium | reverse complement strand
AATATACAAGAAATTCACGATTTACTGAAAAGACAATTTAACGAAGAGATTCTGGAACTCGTAACTCCCGATGCAGGAGAAAGCTATATCGTCGTAGCTCCCGAAAATATACTCGATATCATGCAATTCTGCCGCGATTACGACCCGCTTAACTTCGACTATCTAACTGATTTAACCGGTCTGGATGCCGGAGATAAACTCGGAGTGGTTTATCGCTTGCTATCTCTCGAACTTAAGCACGAAGTGCTAATCAAAACTTTCCTCCCAAAAGATAAACCTAATATACATACCATCGAAAGAATATGGCGCGCTGCCGATTGGCACGAACGCGAAATATTCGATATGTATGGCGTAAACTTCGAAGGACACCATAATATGATTCGCATATTATGCCCTTACGACTGGGAAGGACACCCACTAAGAAAAGATTACACTCCACCGGAAGAATACCACGGTATGAAAGTGGGATACTAATATAAGTAGTGGGAAAATATTAACTATTAATTTGATTGGATAGTAAATTGGATAATAATATTAAAAAATTCGATATAGAATACAGCCCCGTGAAATCCGATAGAATGAGGGTGAATGCAGGTCCTCAGCACCCGTCGACTCACGGCGTTTTAAGACTCGAAGTAGAAGTAGAAGGCGAAATCGTAACAGATGTGGTGCCTCACCTTGGCTATCTGCACCGCTGTTTCGAGAAAACTTGCGAGAATATGACCTATAACCAAATAGTGCCATATACTGATAGATTGGACTATGTCTCTTCTATGAATAATGAGCTGCCATTCGTACTCGCAGTGGAAAAATTAGCCGGTATCGAAGTGAATGAAAAAGTGCAATTCGTACGTGTTATGGCTGCGGAAATTAACCGCATCGCGAACCACTTCTTGGCAATTAGTACTATCGGGCTGGACTCCGGAGCCTTCACTCCGCTCCTGTACCTCTTCCGCGAAAGAGAATACGCCCTTTCTATACTCGAAAAGCTATCAGGCGCACGCCTTCTGTATAACTATATGTGTCCAGGCGGAGTGCGATACGAAGTATATCCAGACTTCAAAAAAGACGTGAAAGAGTTCATAGAAAGAACTCGCAAGTATACTAAAATCGAAGCTGAAGACCTGTTGGTATTCAATAAGATTTTCATCGAAAGAACTGTAAACGTAGGTATCCTAACTAAAGAAGTGGCAACTAATTACGCTTGTAGCGGTCCCCTGGGCAGAGGCTCCGGAATAAACTACGACGTAAGAAAATCTAATCCATACTCTGGTTATGAGAAATTCGACTTCGACGTTCCGGTAATCGAAAAAGGAAAAGAAGTGCTCGGCGTGCAGGGAGACTGCTGGAATAGAAACTGGGTGCGTATTAAGGAAATCGAAGAAAGCTGCAAAATCTTAGAACAAGCCCTCGAAATGATGCCAGATGACGGAAGCGTTACCGAAGGAATACCTAAGAAACTGAAAATGCCAAAGGGCGAAACTTACTTCAAATGCGAAAGCCCGAAAGGAGAATTAGGCTTCTATATCGTGAGCAACGGCACTGATAAACCAGAAAGATGCCACTGCCGCTCGACAAGCTTTATTAACTTAGCTGTTCTACCTGAAATGTCCCGTGGATATTTATTCGCTGATTTTATTATGATTCTCGGCGGTATTGATATCGTGCTCGGCGAGGTAGATAGATAGTAGTAAATACATAATAATTATAGCTCTCTAATTTAAGAAAATATGGAAACAAGTCAGTATTTATTCAATTATATAAGTGAACACACAAGCGATTTAATCGCAGGAATTACTGTGGCTGTTATTCCGCTTGTGCTCGTTTTAATCTATGGACTTATTGCAATCTACGGCGAACTTAAAATTGCTTCGTTCATTCACCTGAAACTTGGACCAATGAGAACAGGTAAATGGGGTATTCTCCAGCCAGTAGCCGAAGTGTTTAAGCTCTTGCAAAAAGAAGATATTACTCCGGATAGAGCAGATAAACCGCTATTTATTATGGCGCCGTTTATCATCTTCTTGGGAACTTATATGGCACTGTCTGTTCTGCCATTGAGTTCACACTTTGCACCAGTTGGAATGAATATAGGCTTGTTCTTTGTCATTGCAGTAAGCTCGCTCGCTGTTATAGCCATCACTATGGGTGGCTGGGCATCTAATAATAAGTACTCACTTATGGGTGCGGTTCGCTCTGTGGCGCAGATAGTAAGCTACGAAATTCCTGGCGCTATGTGTGTCCTCGGTGTGGCTGCTATGGCTCACTCACTTAATATGAATGTAATCTCCGCTAACCAAGACGGTGGCTTCTGGAATTGGTACATTTTCGGCGGACCTGGCGGAATAGAAAAAATCTGGGTAATCCCATTTACTATGGTGATGTTTGTATTATACTTTATCACTGGCTTAGCTGAAAACAACAGAACTCCATTCGACGTGCCAGAAAGCGAATCCGAAATCATCGGTGGTTATCACACTGAGTACTCAGGTATGAAATTCGCATTCTTCTTCTTAGCAGAATACGGCAATATGTTCGTGGTGAATGCAATTCTTACAGTGCTATTCTTGGGTGGCTGGTCTTCTCCTTTCGGCGATTTCTTAAACTCTCCGCTCTGCCAAGTAGGTTGGTTCATCGCAAAGGCAATGTTCTTCGTTGTGGTACAAATGTGGCTAAGATGGACTCTCCCAAGAGTAAGAGTGGATCAATTAATGCACTTCTGCTGGAAGGTAATGCTACCAATATCAATGGTTTGCTTCCTCGCAATGGCATTAGCTGGTATGGTTTTATAAAATATAATATGATTGTTAGTTAATAGATTGTTATTGATAATTAATAGATTATAAGTTAATAATTATTAATTGATTACTCTT
>JBHADY010000226.1:0-6193 GCA_041855325.1 Ignavibacteriota bacterium | reverse complement strand
TAAATGAAATAAGAGATTACCAAGAAAATGAAATTACCATAGAGCTGAAGAATTATCTTGCTTCCACTAAGAACCTGAAGGTGAAGGCTATCTCGGCTGATGGAATATTAAACTTTGCAAGTAGCGAAACTGTAATCGCTCAGCTTGATGAAAATGCTTCTGCGACCATCACACTAAAAGCTAAGCTGACAGAAGATAATCCTTGGTCTGATGGCTATGCGAATATAGCATTAGAATATAGCAGCGAAGACGGCGAATATAAGGCTTTTGACTTAGTGAAATTTAGACTTCAGCTTCCAGCTGATGCAACATCAGAAAATATAGATTATAAAGATGTTGCTGTGGTGTTAGAAGCTGAAGCAATAGATAGTGATCACGTATGGGCTACCGGAGTAGGACCTAATTACAATAGCTATGCTTGCTATATGGATTTGGAAAATAAGCAGATGAATCCATATATGCTTACTGGTTTCTTCGTTCCAAAGTGCATAGCTGCAATAAGCAAAGATGTAGCTTATTTTGCTATGCTAAGCGTAATGATTAATAGCACAATAGTATTAAAAACTGAAGACGGCGGCAAGAACTTCACTATGCAAAATGTGAGAGATATATCACCAGAGGTTAATGCTATTTACTTCAAAGATAAGGATAATGGTTTAGTAATAGGCACTGCAGTAGATGGAGAATGGAGAATAGGCACAACTAATAATGGTGGGCTTAACTGGTCTCCTATTGCAGATTTCCCAAAGGCAAGCTCTTTATCAAGTGAAATCATATATAAAGGACACGCAAGAGTAAATGACTGTGTGTATTTCGCCACTTCCGAAGGTGATGTATTTAAATCAGAGGACTTTGGCAAAACTTGGAACAAGAAGGAATCCATCGGTAGCGAGGTGCCTCTGCTTGCATTCATAGACGAGAATACAGGTCTTGCAATCTATGATGAAGACATTAAAGTGGCACTAACCACTGACGGCGCTAACTCTTGGAAAGATGCTGCTGGCTCTCTTCCAGAAAAAGAAGCTCTGCCATTTGACTTATACGCTGATAGAGTAAATCGCATTTTTATTTTGACTTATAATGATGGTTCTATCTATAAAACAGAAGACTTAGGCACTACTTAGAAGCCGATAAGAAAGCCCAAAACTATTAGCAGAGTATTAGCTTCAACTGCGAACACTTCTGCTGATGGCAAAGTGGCTATATTCCACTTCGCTGAAGAAGCGGAAAGAGTATTATTTAATCCTAAGAAATCCAGCGTGAAGGAATCCGCCCCTAAGTATGTGGTAACTCCGAACCCAGCAAGCAATCATTGCCAGATACTACTTGGGAAAGATGCAGATAAAGTGGAAGAGCTGCAAATCTTCTCCTCTGACGGCAGACTAATAATGACTCTAAGCCCAAGCATAAGCAATAATTCGGTGCAAATAAATACAAGTTCTCTACCCGCCGGACAGTATAATATTTTGCTTGTCGGAAAAAAAATTCGAGAAAGTGTGCAACTAATTATAGTTCAATAGTGTATTAAGGGAGATGGTTTTTTTTTTACTATCTCCCTTAATTATATTATTTGTGAAGTAAGTTTAATTTAAATTAATAATATGAAACTACCTATGAAACAAAGACTTTATAGATTCTTTCAAGTGGTGCTGGTGCTGATTATTTCGTCTGCATCGGCGTTTGCGATAGATAATAGTATTATAGAAAACTATCGCTCCACAGTAGTAAGGAATAATGAAGGAAAAGTGCAGAAGTACTCTGTTCTAGTGGCTAAAGTTGCCGAACCAAAGTATAATAGTGATTTCTCGGAGCATTTCGTGCAGAGAGTAGATGAGAAATTCTATCAGAAAGGACAAATTTACGTAAAGACTAAAACTAAGACCGACAGTGGCAAAGGCGAGCTCCTGCAGGCAGCCACTGCTCTTACTTCTGCTTTGCAGGCTATCGGTAGCACTGAAATTACTGCCTTTGCCGATGCAAAAAGAGTAGAGAAAAACCCCGGACTTAGCAAATACGGACTTGATAGAGTCTATAAAATAAATATCCCGCTGGATGAAGACCCATTCGAAATTTGCGCCGAGCTGATGAATAACCCCGACGTGGAATACGCCTGCCCTGTATCCATAGAATACAGCAACGCAAAGCCGAATGACCCTCTACAAGATAAACAATATACGCTCAATAATATGCAAGTATTCGAAGCGTGGGAGTATTCAAAGGGCAGCCCAGATATTAAAATCGCTATAGTTGACTCCGGTACAGACTACGAACACCCAGATTTAGCTGCTAATATCTGGACTAATCCAAATGAAATACCAAACGACGGAATAGACAATGACGGAAACGGAAAGATAGATGACGTTCAAGGCTGGGACTTTGTAGCGAATAAGAGCATAAAAAGCCTGCAAAGTGGCGATATAGAAGAAGATAATGACCCTATGAACAGACAGAACACTCACGGAACTTCCGTAGCTGGTTGCGCCAGTGCCGTTACTGATAATGCTGTGGGTATAGCTGGTGTGGGATATAATTGCAAGTTAATCCCCGTGAAAGTGGGAGCCAATCTGCAGGGAGTAATAGGCTTATTCCGCACTTATGAAGGCATTACATACGCTGCGGATCTCGGTGCAGAAGTGATTAACTGCTCTTTCGGTGGTGGATTATACAGCCCTATGCATCAAGACGTGATTAACTATGCCGTGCTGGAGAAGGATGCAGTAGTTGTGGCTTCTTCCGGCAATAGCAGCAATAATAATGATAATTTCCCGGCATATCCTGCTTCTTACAGATATGTTATCTCTGTGGGTGCTTCCAATAAAAATGATAATATGGCTTTCTTCTCTAATTACGGATATAATGTTACTACTTTCGCTCCTGGCGATCGAGTATTCACAACTGATATTGATGGAAAGTATACTAATATAGATGGCACTTCTTTCTCTAGTCCGAACGTAGCCGGAGTGGTGGGGCTGCTTAGAGCTGTTCATCCAAAATGGGGTGCAAGGAAGTTCTTGCATCAAATACGCAGCACCAGCGATAGAAAAAGCAAAAACGGCAGAGCATACGAGTATTATGGAACAACTAATGCACTGAAAGCAGTAACTTATAATTCTCCTAACTCGAACATAACACTGCCGGGCATATCAATAGAGAAGTTTTATCTGCATAATAATCCAGATATTACAAGAATACAGAATTACAATGAATTCACTATTTCATTCGAACTGAAGAACCTCCTCGCACCTACTGAGAAGCTGAAGGTAACTCCGTTCTCTGCCGATGGTGTTTTAGAGATTATGGATAAAGAAGTGTTAATCCCGGAAATCGCAGAAGACGGAACAGTTACTATTTCCATTAATGCTAAGCTATCCGAGAACAACCCTTGGAGCGAAGGCTATGCAAAATTAGTATTAGAGTATGAAGGCGAAAATGGCAGATACTCAGACTATGAAATGGTGAAAGTGCCGCTTAAAGTACAGCAAGAGGCACATACTTTTACCTCTAAGCAACGCATAAACTATGAAGTGGCTTATTCAGATGCTTGCAGCTTTAATGATGCTTGGGCGGCTATGACCGATAATGCTTATAGAGCTTATGCACTAAGGCTGAATGTAGCGAAGAATGATATTAAGTACTTCCCACTGAAGCCGGGAATCTTCCCAACTGCGGTAGCAAATACGAATAATGAAGATGCTTTTTTCGCCATGTATAGTCCTTCAATGAAATATTGCGGTATTATTAAAACTTATGATACTGGCAATAGCTTCAGCGAGGTGGAAGTATATGATATAACTAAGAAGATTAATGCTTTCTTGTTCAAAGATGATCTGAATGGTTTATTCATCGGCGACCCGAAAGATGGAAAATGGGGTATAGGTATTTCTCGTAATCGCGGAATAAAATGGGCGGCCGCAGCAAATCCTCCAGAAGCTGCTGATAACTACGAAGGTATGTTCTCCAATGCACACGAATTAATTGGCGATGTAGTATACTTCGGTACTGATAGAGGAAGAATACATAAATCTTCTGACTTCGGGCAAAATTGGGAAAGCAAGACTTCAGTGTTCGGCGCCGTGCATTCTATGGCGTTTATAGATGAAAATTTGGGTATGGTTATTTACTATGATAATGAAGCCCCTATTGCTAAATTCGCACTCACTGGCGATGGTGGCAATACTTGGGAAGATGTTTATCAATTTCAATTAAAAGAGCTCGGCGAAAGACCAAAGGATATATATGCAGATAGACGTGGTCGTGCTTTTATCGTGGTGTATAGCGATGGTGCTATTTATAGAACTGAGGACTTCGGCGCGACTTGGGATCCGATTAGAAAACGCAGAAATGGTGGCATAGCCAGCAGTGCATTCTATGCTAATGCAGATGGCGACGTAGCGGTATTCCAATTCGGCGTAGCCGCTGAGAGAATATATAGGAAAGCACAGAATGCCCCAGCTCCTAACCCTACTAAGCCGGTAATCACATTTAACGAAGGCAAAGAAGTAAGTTTCGGCAGCGTGGAAGTTAATAGCTCCAAAGAGTTAACGCTTAAGCTGACGAATGTGGGCGATGGCTCTGGCAAAATCGCAGGATATGAGTTGAAAGTTAATAAGGGAGATAATTCTGAGTTTCATCTTACTAAATCACCACAAGTTGAGTTGAATCCTGGAGCTAATACAGAAGTAGACATTAAGTTCACTCCTAAGACTGAAGGCGATAAAGAAGCTGAGCTAATCGTGAATTACGGTACTTCTAAGGTAGCAATTAAGATACTGGCTTCTGCTTTTGTGAAGTCCAGCGTTCAGGAAAGCAATGCATTCGCTATTGCGAAGCTAATGCCGAATCCAGCTGCTAACTCTTGCCAGCTCTCGCTCGGAGAGAATGCAGATAAAGTGCAAGAGGTGCAAATTTTCTCCGCAGACGGAAGAATGCTTATGAAGCTCGCTCCTAACTTTAGCACTGGCACCATGGATATAAATGCGAGTGCACTCCCAGCAGGACATTATAGCATACTCCTTCTGGGCAGTGGCATACGCGAAAGCGTGAAGTTAGTGATAGTGAAATAGTTAGCTAAATTTAACTAATAGTAATAAGAAAGTAGTATAATGAAACCTTATACTACTTTTTTCTTTTGTTCATAATGTAAAAAAATAGTAATTTTACAGTCTATGTGAATATTAATTAATAATTTGGAATGGTGTATGAAACACAAATTTTACCAACTTCTTCAGTTGTCACTTTTGCTTGTTATTAGTTCTGTTGCAGCTATGGCTCTGCCAAATAGCGCTATAGAAAACTACCGCTCCACAGTTGTGAGAGACGAACACGGCAAAGTGCAAAAATACTCAGTTCTCGTTTCATCGGTGGCTAATCCAAAAAATAATAGCGACTTCACCGAACAATACGTGCGAAGAGTAGATGAAAAATATTACGTAAAAGGTCAAATTTACGTAAAAACAAAAGTAAAAACCGACAATGGCAAGGATAACTTCTTGCAAGCGGCTTCCTCCCTTACTTCAGCTCTGCAGGCTATAGGCGGAAATAAAATCACTGCATACGCTGATGCAAAACAAGTTGAGAAAAACCCCGGACTTAAAAACTATGGCTTGGATAGGCTATATAAAATAGATATCCCTAAGGATAAAGATCCATTCGAAGTGTGCGCAGAGCTTATGAGCAACCCCGACGTGGAATATGCTTGCCCTATAGCAGTGGCATATAAGAATGATGCAAAACCAAATGATGAATACCTGTCTCAGCAATGGGCTTTACAAGCAATGAAAGTATTCGATGCTTGGGAATACTCAAAAGGCGGAGAGGATATTAAAATAGCTATCGTTGACTCTGGTACAGATCACCAACACCCTGATTTAGCTGCAAACATTTGGACAAATCCTGGTGACCCAATTAATGGCTTGGACGATGACGGAAACGGAAAAGTAGATGATACACACGGTTGGGACTTCGTGGCTAATCGCGATTACGAAAGCATTTTTTCAGGTGTGTTCCAAGAAGATAACGACCCAATGAATAGAGCGAATACTCACGGAACTATGACTGCAGGATGCGCGGGCGCTGTTACTAATAATAAAATTGGCGTGGCTGGCGTGGCTTATAACTGCAGATTAATCCCAGTGAAAATTGGCTCTGACCTTCATCAGGTGGAAGCTTTATTCCAAACAAGCGAAGCAATGAG
>JBHADY010000225.1:0-8465 GCA_041855325.1 Ignavibacteriota bacterium | reverse complement strand
GCTGCACGTTTCTTCATACCGCCGGAAATCTCGGACGGCAGGAAGCCTTCGAATCCCCCCAAGCCAACCGCCGTAAGCTTCGCACTTACGAGTTCCATTATGGTTTTAGTATCTAAGTCTGTGGATGTTTCCAGCTTCAGGGCTACGTTCTCTGCGAGAGTCATAGAGGCGAATAGCCCGCTTGACTGGAATAGCACACCGAACTTATTCAGTATCTTAACTTTTTCTTTATCGCGGGCGCTTACAATGTCGTCCCCGTCGATTAATATCTGTCCAGCTGTGGGCTTCTCTAAGCCGATTAATTGCCTCAGCACAGTGGATTTCCCGCAGCCGCTCCCGCCGACTATCATAAATATCTCGCCTCGCTTAATATCGAAGCTGATATCATCGATAATAGTGCGAGTGTCGTATCTTACGGTCAGGTTTCGCACTTGAATTATAGCGTCATCTTTTGCATTACTCATAATTTATATCCCCGAATAGTTTAGATACCCAAAGTTTGGAATAAGAAAGTAAATACAGCATCGCTTAAGATGATGAATAGTACACCGGTAACCACGGCAGCTGTTGTGAATTTGCCCACGCTTTCCGCACCGCCGGAAGCCTGCATTCCGCGGAAGCAACCAACCGAAGCTACTAAAAAGCCGAATATCATACTCTTTCCTATGCCGGAGAATACGTGTGCGTAGTTCATGGCGCGGGTCATTTCTGTTACGTATCCTGTGAAGGTCATATCAAGCATAATCGCAGCGGCTATGTATCCGCCGATGATGCCGGCTAAGTCCGCAAGTATGGTAACGAATGGAATGGATAGGGTAACCGATAGCACTCGTGGCACTATGATGAATTGATATAGGTCTATTCCCATAGTGCGAATAGCATCGATTTCCTCGCTTACTTTCATCGTGCCGATTTCCGCAGCGAAAGCCGAACCGGAACGTCCCGCCACGAGGATAGCAGTCATCAGAGGTCCCAGCTCGCGACAGAGAACTATACCGACTAAGTCCGCGATGTATCTATCTGCGCCAAATTGCTTAAGCAGGGCAGCCCCCTGATAGCCCATAATCAAGCCTAAGAGGAAGACGATGAGCAGGGTGATAGGCACGGCATTCACGCCTGTGCTATTAAAGAAGAATACGAAGTCCTTAATGCGAATTTCTTTAAGCTTTGTGGGGAGCTTCACAAAGGATAGCATCAGATTGCCCATAAATTCAGTGAATTTATAGACATCTCTGAGCATAATCTTTACTTTTCTTCCTATGGTTTCTAAGTATTTAATCCAAACGGATGCAGCATCGTCGTCGTCCGAGAGTATATTCTGCTGACGCTTAAGGAATACTTGTATTAAGTTTTCCTGCTCTGGCGTTCCGCCAATGAAGTCAACTTCTGCATTGTGTAGCTCTGCGAGAGCCTGAAAGCGTTTATAGAACACCACGAGGAAGGAGTCGTATTCTGTTAGATAGTCTAAATCTACATATATATACGATACATCTGGTATATCTAATTTGCTTAGGTGTGCATTATAAGCCATAGCATTAGCTACATTCAGAGGGAGGAGCGGCTTTATGGTAATGGATTCGCTCCCATTCTGAATTAACTCAAATGCTTCTTTTTTATCGCTATTTTTCATCTTTCATTCAAGCTAAATATAGATAATAGGCAATTATAACAAACATTATAGACAAATAAGATAGCTTTTTATTTCGATAAAATAGCACTATTAGTAAAATATTTTTCCTATAAAATAGTTTTATCAGATAGCAAATGCTAATTTAGTATACTAAATTGCATAAGAAATTACTATATCACATAATAGTTTACTATTAATAACTTAACTATTGAACATAGCAAAATTTGAACATAGCAAAATGAAATTACTATCTCTATATTTTGGCAGGACGCAGGTATTCGTTGCGGAAATGGAAGCAAAGCAGAATGGTATGTACCTGAACTTTATTAATTCCACAGATCACCCAGTGAATATCGCAGACCTGAGCAATAGCGATGAAGCTACCGAAGAACTACGCAGTATGATAAGCTCCCGCGAAAAGCCAGAACATCTATTAGTAACTCTGCTAAGTAGCGAGGCGGCTATATGCACTTTCCCCGGAGAGCTATCCATGCCACGCGAGGATATCGAAGCATTAGTGGATTTAGAAATTGTGAATCTATTCCCCGGAAAATCTAAGCAGGATTTCACCATTATCATATATGATTTAGCCGAGAGAATGGACGGAAATAAAATGCTTATGGCTCTGCTGATTGATAATGAAAAGATGAAGAATATACGCAAAGTATTAGAATTTATGGAAATGCCAATAAGCAAGATAAACATAAGTATGATGACTGCACAGAACTCCCTGCTCTTTAACTACCCAGAGTATAGAGATAAAGCAGTGGCAACCATAGAGATAAATGACTATTACGTGGAAATCTCCGCTCTGAACGAAGGCACTCCGCTTTATCTGTCACGCACAAGGCACAATTCCGTGGAGGAAATCCCCGCAATATTAGAAGCTGAGTTTAATAAGATAATGACGCATTACATCTCGTACATAGAGACTGCATTCATAGGCGGAATATACTTAACATACGACCTGCTCCAAGCCTGCGAAGCTAAACTCGCTGAGTTCTTAATGACCATTATTAAGCTCAATACATTTAAGCGCATTAAGCCAAACGTAAGTGAAAGAGAAAAGAGCTATTGCAAGAATACATCGCATATATTCCCGCCGTGCATAGGCGCAGCTCTTCCTTCCGCAGCTAAATATATAGTGCTATAATTATGAGGATAATATCTGGATATCTCGGCGGTCGCCGATATAATGGGAAGATACCCGCGGGGGTGCGTCCCACAAGTGATTTAGCCCGCGAAAGTGTATTTAATAAGCTCTCGCATTTGATTGACATAGAAGATGCCGTAGTGGCGGATATTTGCGCAGGCACCGGTGCTATGGGAACGGAATGCCTTAGCCGCGGGGCAAAGCACAGCTATTTCGTAGATTCCTCCCGCAAGTCCTGCGAGTACATACGCCAAGCTCTCCGCGATTTCAAAGTAGATGAGAAGGATTATACTATTATCACGAAAAAAGCGGAGAAGTTCCCTGAATTGCTGCGCTCTGCCGACCCGGAAATAAAGTTCGATGTCATCATCACAGACCCACCATACGCAGATAATGTGATTAATCAACTATTGAATGATATTGTGCAGTATAGTTTGCTGAAAGAAGACGGAATTATCGTAGCGGAGTACTCTTCCGTTGGGGGGATTATCCTGCCCGATGAGCTGGAGCTGATAGATGCAAGGAAGTTCGGCGAAACGCAGATTTCATACATAAAGCTGAAAGCCAAAGACTAAATGAAGATAATAGTAAGCATAGGCGATGCCAATGGCATAGGATTAGAGGTGTTCTTTAAGGCGATTCACCTCTTGGGCGAAGGAAAGGGAATAGACTTCTCCCTCGCGTGCAATAAGCAAACACTAAGCGAATACATTAATCAAATAGCCCCAAAATTAGACTTCCCCGTGAAAGCAGAAGAGAAGCTAATCATTGGCAATGAAGAAGGGGAGATAATCGATGTTTGCAAGTATTCGCCAGTGCAGTTCGGCAAGACCGATGCCCTCAGCGGAAAGCAAGCCGGAGAGGCAATAGAATATGCTATTTCCCGCACTCTCGCTAAGGAGTATGATGCTATTCTGACTCTGCCGATAAGCAAGGAGGCGATGAACCTGGGTGGGTATAAATTCACCGGGCATACGGAGTTTCTTGCCTCTATGTGCGAAGTAGATGAGCCGCTTATGATACTATGCACAGAAAAACTAAACACAGCCCTCGTTACCATACACGAAGCAATATGCGATGTCTCGCAAAAGCTAAGCACAGAGCTACTGCATAAGCGTTTTGCTCAGTTTTACTCTACTTTAAGCAAGGATTATGGTTATGGCTCTCCGCGAATTGCCGTGCTATCGCTTAATCCTCACGCTGGCGAGAATGGAAAGATAGGAAAAGAGGAAATCGAGCTGATAATCCCAGCTATGCACTCGTCTGAGTATGCGGAGAATCTATTTGGTCCTTTCCCTGCAGATGGATTTTTCGCTTTCGGCGATTATGAAAAGTATGATGGAGTATTGGCTATGTACCACGACCAAGGGCTAATCCCCCTAAAGATGATAGCAAATGGTGGTGGCGTGAATTTCACTGCCGGACTGCCCATAGTGCGCACCTCGCCAGACCACGGAACAGCTTTCGCCATAAGCGGAGCAGGCACAGCCGATGGGAAAAGCACTCTCGAAGCTATTCTCTTAGCCGAGAAAGTACATAAACAAAGAAATAAGTAGAATGTTAGAACGGAGCTTCTTCGAATCCCGCATATTGAGGAGCGCCGGACTCAGCAGTGCCTTCTACGTAGGCTTCTCCTCCGGGTTCTTCAGTTGTGTTGGCTAAGTTCTCGAAGCGAGCGTAATCCTTCAGGAAGGCAAGACGCACCGTGCCAGTCGCACCGTTACGTTGCTTACCTATGATAATCTCTCCTATGCCCTCTGTGGACATAGTCTCTCCGGGAAAAGTCTTAATTCCATAGTATTCCGGACGGTTAATAAACATCACCACGTCGGCATCCTGCTCAATAGAACCAGACTCACGTAAATCCGATAGCATAGGTGTTTTATCTGTTCTTCCTTCCACGCCACGGTTCAGCTGAGCCATCGCTACCACAGGAATATCCAATTCCTTAGCCATTTCCTTAAGCGAGCGAGAAATCAGGGCGATTTCCCTTTCGCGCGACTCCGCCTTCACTTTGATTAGCTGCAAGTAGTCTATCATTACCATAGCTATATTATGCTCTGACTTCAGCCTGCGGCACTTCGATTTTAGCTCTAATATGGATAGTCCCGGGCTATCATCTATGATTAGCGGTATTTCCGCCAGCTTGCCGAGGGCATGGACTATACCCGGCATTTCTTTATCGCTTATGTTACCGGTACGGATATTCTGCTGGTTTATCTTAGTTTCTGCAGAGAGGAGACGGAACATAAGCTGGTTTGCCGCCATTTCCACGGAGAAGTAAGCCACCGGCTTTTTATAAGTCATAGCTGCATTGCGTGCTATGGAGAGGGAAAGAGCCGTTTTACCCATAGATGGACGGGCAGCGATGATGATTAAATCGGAGTTCTGGAAGCCATTGGTCATCTTGTCCAATTCGTAATAGCCACTTGGAACGCCGGAAACACCCTTTATATCGCTTTCTCGCAGCAGTTGGATTTGCGATAGCACGTCGTGTGCCAGTGTTTTAATGTTCTGATACGAACTGCGGAAGCGCATCGCTGCGATTTTGAATATCTCTTGTTCGGCGCGGTCTATTTCGTCAAGTGCATCTACTGAGTCCTGATAGCCGTTTTCCAATATCTCGCCACTAATGCGGATTAAGTATCTCTTAAAGTACTTTTCTAAGAGTATGCGGCTGTGAAATTCGAGGTTTGCAGTGGTCGGAGTGGAGGACATAATCTCCACTAAGAAGTCCTCGCCCCCGACTTTATCGAAGATTTCGCGTTTCTTCAGCTCTTCGCTCAGGGTGATGACATCAACGCTTACGCGTCTTTCGTGCATAGCGAGAATAGTCTCGAAAATCAGCTTATGATTTTCATTGTAAAAAGTATCAGGTTCTAAGGTTTCAACAGCATTGCTAATAGCGTTTTTATCCAATAGCATAGCTCCGAGCACTGCCATCTCCGCATCTTTGGAGTATGGAGGCACTCGCGAACCTATTATTTCCTTTATATCTTTTACTTTCTCTGCCATTTATTGCGATGTCCTATATTTGGGATTGCAAAAATAGTGAAAAATAATACATTTTTCCACATTTTATTTATCAATAACTATAGTAGTGTATTATTTGATAGGAGGAATATTAGAGCATAATTTTCGGTTCTACCTTCGTATTGGTTACTCTGCTCATTTCATCGCAAAAGGCTTGGGCGCGGGAGTTGTGTATGTGCGCAATAATGTAGATGGTATCGGTATAGTCTTCTTCTAATGATATTGCGTACTGAGAGAGAAGGCGCTTCACTATGTTTATGTTCTCGTAAGTGCAGCTTATTTCCACGGGTGTGGTGCAGTGGATTATCTTCTTTTGGCAGAGTTCGAGTACTGCTTCGGAGGCATCGGAATATGCCCGCACTAAGCCGCCCACTCCGAGCTTAGTTCCGCCGAAGTAACGCGTTACCACTACGATGATATCGCTTAGGTCGAACTTTGTGAAAGTGTATAGTATGGGCTTTCCGGCAGTGCCATTTGGTTCGCCGTCGTCCGAGAAGCGGAAGTCATTGCCTTCTTTGCCAATTTTAAAGGCATAGCAATTATGCGTAGCATCAAAGTGCTTGGCGCGTATGCTTTCTAAGAACTCCATAGCTGCTTCGCGAGTGGGTGCTGGCGCGGCATATCCTATGAACTTAGAGCCTTTTATCTTTATTTCGGCGATTTCAGCTTTTTCTATTGTATAGTAAACGTCAGCCGGATTATATTCCATAATTTGATATTCTTAAATAAGTTCTATCCAAAAGAGCAAAAGAGTTGCGATAACTATTTTCTCGCAACTCCTTTGTGTATGTTAGTTTATTCCCATTCAATTGTTCCCGGTGGTTTCCCGGTAATGTCATATACTACGCGATTAATCCCGCGAACTTCATTCACTATGCGGTTGCTGATAGTAGCGAGTACGTCGTATGGCATTTGGAACCATTCAGCTGTCATTCCATCAACGCTGGTAACGGCACGAATAGCACAAGTATTTTCGTATGTGCGTTCGTCGCCCATAACGCCTACAGTTTTCACTGGGAGCAGCACGGCGAATGCCTGCCAAATATCGTTGTATAGCCCAGCCTTGCGTATTTCTTCTATGTAGATGGCATCAGCTTTTTGCAGAGTGTCTATCTTATCGCGAGTGATATTGCCGAGAATGCGAATGCCAAGCCCTGGACCTGGGAATGGATGCCTATCCACGAACCAATCCGGTACGCCGAGTTCGCGTCCTACAGCACGCACTTCGTCTTTGAATAGCTCTCTGAATGGCTCTAATAGCTTAAGTCCCATTTTCTCTGGCAGACCGCCCACGTTGTGGTGAGATTTAATCACTACGGAAGGACCCTTCACGGATACGGATTCTATCACATCTGGGTACAGTGTGCCTTGGGCTAGCCATTTAGCATTGTTGAAGCGTTTAGCGGCTACTTCGAATAGGTCAATGAATGACTTTCCTATAATCTTGCGCTTTTGTTCTGGGTCGCTTACGCCTTCCAAGCGGGAAAGGAATGTGTCCGAATCATCAATAAGCTCTATAGACATCTGGAAATGCTGAGCGAATAAGTCCATTAGCTTTTTGCTTTCGTTCAGGCGCATTAAACCTGTGTCTATGTGTATGCAGTGCAGTTTGTCTCCAATTGCCTTATGCAGAAGCACAGCAAGCACAGTGGAATCCACGCCACCAGAGAGGGCGCAGATAACTTCATTATCGCCCACTTGCTCTCTAATCTTTGCGATGGCAGTATCCACGAATGAATGTGCGTCCCAAGTTTCCGTGCAAGCACAGATATTGCGCACAAAGTTATTGAGTATATCTTTGCCTTGGGCACTGTGATGCACTTCTGGGTGGAACTGCACGCCGTAAGCTCTTTTATCTTTGTTTCGTATTGCACAAATAGGTGAGTTATTGGAGTGAGCAATTACTTCGAAGCCCTCTGGGAGCTTGGTGAGTAAATCGCCGTGGCTCATCCATACCACGCTATTTTGATTAATGCCTTTTAGTAAATCTTCGTCTTTATCGATGATAAGCTCTGCTCTGCCGTATTCGCGATGTGCTGCTTTGTCCACTTCGCCACCATTTTTATAGGCGATAAGCTGCAGACCAAAGCAAATACCCAACACAGGCACGCCGAAGTCATAAATATCCCAACTTGGGATAGGCGCACCTTTGCTATAAACAGATGAAGGACCTCCGGAAAGGATAATGCCCTTTGCTCCGAGTGCCTTTAAATCTTCCTTGCTAATAGTGAAGGGGAAAATTTCAGCATATACACCAAGTTCGCGCACCTTGCGGGCTATCACCTGAGTATATTGAGAGCCAAAATCTATGATTACTATTTTTTCCATTCTCTTTGCTATGTGAAATGTGTTATTACATAAACTGCAAAAATACAAAAAAAGCAAGTCTTTTAGCTTATAATATGCGGAAAAAATGCTAATTTGCATACTTTACTAATCAAAGCAATGATATGAGCTGGGACAGCATAATAGGACAAGAAAGAGTAAAAGATATACTCCAAAGAGCAATAATAGAAAATAAAGTATCGCATTCTTATTGCTTCTGGGGCGTGGAAGGATGCGGAAAGGACGCGCTGGCGATTGAATTCGCAAAGGCACTGAACTGCACTAATCCCACTACCGATAAGGCTACGAAGTACGAAGCCTGCG
>JBHADY010000224.1:0-3612 GCA_041855325.1 Ignavibacteriota bacterium | reverse complement strand
GCTAGCATCGCAGCATCCTTTTTCGCTGAATTGCTTTATTATCTCTTTAGTCGCTGTGATGTATCCCAGCACGGCATCGAACCATACATATAGCACTTTGCCCTCAGCTTTAGCTTTATCCACTCCTTCGATATGGTCAATCTTCACACCCCAAGAGAGGTCGCGAGTGATGGCACGTTCGCTAAAACCTTGCTTAAGCCAGCTGCGGCTCTGCTGAAGTACGTTTTCCTTCCAGTCGTGCGCATTGCCTTCTATGTACTTTTCCAAGAACTCTTGGAATTGATTAAACTGCATATACCAGTGAGTAGTCGCCTTAACGATAGGCTTATCACCAGTGATTAAGCTCTTCGGTTCTTTCAGCTCTAACTGATTATAGTATGCACCGCAAGTGTCGCATTGATCGCCGCGGGCGTTGTCGCTATTGCAGTTCGGGCAGATACCTTCCACGTATCTATCCGGAAGGAACATATTAGCTTTTTCGTCATAGAATTGCTCTTCTTCCTTTTCCACGAGTAAGCCTTTCTTCAGGAAGTCTCCGAAGAACTCTTGCGCAGTTTCGTGGTGCATATCATTGGAAGTACGGCTGTATATATCGAAGCTCATTCCGAATTTCTCGAAAGCAGCTTTATTCGCTTCGTGATATTTATCAATAATATCCTTTGGTGTTACTTTTTCTTTTTCTGCTGCTATAGTGATAGCCACGCCGTGCTCATCGGAGCCACAAACATATAGCACGTCCTCGCCCTTAAGTCTTAAGTGACGAACGTAAATATCTGCTGGCAGATAAGCCCCAGCTGCGTGCCCCAAATGCAAAAATCCATTAGCATAAGGGAGAGCAGATGTAATTAATGTTCTTTTCATTTAATTAATGTGTATTATGTGATTATTTTTTCTTAATTGAGTAGTATATGTAAATACTATATTCTTTTTAGTGTTACTGTGAAGTCCCTGCCGGAAAGCATTAGCGCTAAGCCGTCCTTGCTGACTTCATATTTTACTTTTTCTTTTCTGTGCTCTAAGTAATAATCGAATTCAGCTGTTTTGTCATCGATTATCTTATAGCGGAAGTATCTTTTTTCTTTCTTCTGCGGAGACCAAGTGCAGTCATAGCTTTCCTTGCCCATAGTGAAGTAGTGTTCTTCTTCATTCACTCCGAATGGCGCCCAGTTTCCGACCATCAGGTCGCTACTTTTCGCAGCGGATAGGCTATCCACTCTCTTGTCTTTATACTTAATAACGAGCTTTCCGTCCTGCAGATACAGCACTTCCGCACTGGAAGTATCATCTTTATCCAGAGTAATATTCTTAAACTTTATCAGCTTTTCGCCAATTTCATATTGATGTTTATATGTGTGCGAGTAATCGTATAAATCGCGGAAACGACCATCTTGATAGAAGCAAAGTAGCTTAGTTTTAGCATTATCTATCCAATGGTGCCAAGTAATTGGGTGAGTCTTTTCCTCGCCGCAGGAATTCAAAAATAAAAGCGATGCAATAGCAAAAAATGCTAGGGTTATTGCCTTATAGTTTCTCATATTGTCTAAAATGTACTATATTCTAAATATACTTTTTGTAGTATACAAAAATACGAAAAAAGTATTACATACATTCTAAACTAATAGAACTAAATTGCATTAACCGACGATAGCTTCGATTTCTATTAATAGCTCTTTGCGGCATACGTCCGCCTGCACTACTAATACTTGATTAGTATCGAAGTGTTTCTTCACTGCTGATAGCACTTCATCTGCCAGTATATTATTCTTCAGATATACCTTCAGCACTATGCTTTGCCTGTCAATATTGCTTTTGTTTATTATCTCTTCTATGTTTTCGATAGTGATGCGCAGCTGGGTCATCACATCGTCTGCTACGCTTTCTTCTCCGCGAATGGATGCAGTCCCACTAATGAAAAGCACTTTCCTGCTCTTGCACTCGGATAGCAAAGCTCTCGCGAAAAGCGGTTTAGCGCAGTTCGGCTTCTCTTCGTTAGGATCCACCTTATTATGAGAGTAATAGAAAGCAGGGGTTTGCAGGGTGTTCTCAAGTCGCAGAACATCTAATTCGGACTTAATGGAGAAGGTAATTATCCTCGTGGTGTCTCCTCCTATGCCTATACCCGTAGCAGCAGGATATTCACTTAAATTGGAGTAATATCTCTGCCTTACTTCATTAAACTTAGTATATTCATATTTCCCCTCATTATAATAGCAAATATCAGGGATATAATTCCACTGGCGGAGTATATTACCGTAAGAATGAGTATGCTTTTTTAATTTTTCATCTAATAGGGCGAAGGCATCTTCGTAGCGGTTAGTGCTGTCAAAGTGGGTGGAGACGCAGAGGAAATCTACATTTTCATTATGTATGCGCACTTCTTTGCTATTCTTTGTGAAAGAGAACTCCATATTATACTCACCTGCTTCTATGTAATGGCACTCTATGCACGCACACTGATCTTCCAATAGCCTTTGATTGATATAATTAACGATAGTATTATTATATCTTTCCTTTAAGCTATCGATAAATCGTGTTTTTCTTTGCTTATCGAATGAAGTAAACTCTTTGAAATAAACATTAATTAGGAATGGCTGCACACCATTAACCACTACATCACCAAGATTAAAATCATTAGTATCAGTAGCATAATCTGATACTTTATATATTCTCGTAAAAAGCATTAACTCTTATTCTCCGTTAATTGTTTTCGAACAAGTTTAGACGCTCAGAATATTATCATATTGTAATTAAGAACAACTATTACTTTGCTATTTCCACTTAAGCACTACTTTCCTCCCAATAGCATTATAGCAGCAGCTTCCTCTGGGAGCATACTTTCGAGTACTTTTGCGGCTTTCTTCTTATTCATATTCTTAATGATAAAAGCAGCATCTTTTTCATCTAATTGCTCTAAGATTCTCGCCACTTCGCGTGGATTAGATGCATTATATATCTTAGCATACTGGGTTAAGTTCTTTATGCGAAGGGAATCAGCCTCTGCTTTAGCCTTTGCTTTTGCAGCTTCATCTTCCTTAGCTTTTGCTTTAGCTTTTTTCTCTTGAACATTAGGCTTTATTGCACTATTATACATAGCACTTAGCTTATTCAAAGAGTCATTTAGATATTCTATGTAATTGCGAGAAATCTGGAAAGAATCCTTCAGCATAGCAAGAGAATCACGCGCCGGTTGCACACCGCTTGACACGTGCTTTAAGCTATCATATAGGTAATCCTTCTGCTTTTTGATGCTCTCATTCTGGTGACGCAAAATCGCATTCTTCAGCAGTTGCGACTGCATTCTATTGAACTCATCGAGGCTAATATTCACTTTCGGGTTTTCCTTTGCCTTCATCTGCGCGATGAGCAGCTTTTGCCTTTCCTCTTCCACTTGGGCAATTGAATCCTGTGGGTTCATCGGCAAACCAAGATACTGTGGCTTATACTTATATAGGAATAGCAGAGCAGCTATGCCTATCACCACAGCCATCATCAAAGACACTATTGTTATTATTAACTTCTTATGATTCATACAATTACATCAGATTAATGTTTATGCTTCTTCCTGCGGGAGATTCATATTTATGGCTATTTCGTCCATATTCTTTTGATCTT
>JBHADY010000223.1:0-3737 GCA_041855325.1 Ignavibacteriota bacterium | reverse complement strand
CTCAGTTAAAAGACTGAAGGGAGAGGATAGACCCATAAATAACCAAGATGATAGAGCCATAGTGCTTGATGCGCTAAAGGCAGTGGATTACGTAGTGCTGTTTGAGGAGGATACTCCATTTAATCTGATACAGAAAATCCTACCGAATTTACTCGTTAAGGGCGGGGATTATAAAGCGGAAGATATAGTGGGCTATGATATAGTAACTCAGCACGGCGGGGACGTGGTTACCATATCATTCGTAGAAGGAAAATCCACCACAAATATAATTAATAAGATCAATAAAGTATAAGATCTATAAAGTTTAATTGGCTATATACTTAGCCAATGTAATCATAAATTGGGCAAAACTAACCTTATTCATTCATAAAAGTGAAATATAGTAAGAATAGAATACTTCAATTCCTGATGTTCAGCTGTGCTATCGGTGCGTGCATCACTCTGCTTAGTTCTTGTGCGCTAATTGATATTAGCGAGGTGCGTCAGGTAACTCATATAAACTATACGCAGGAAACTCCCGTGGGAGTGGTGCATCTGTTTATGCTGGAGCTTGATAGCAATAACTCTAAGGGAGCTGTGGTGCTATTGGCTGACCAATACGGCTATGTGCTCACCCCAGAGAAGCGCATAGAAATGTACCCAGAAATGCAGAGACTGCGTCGCATTCTGAAGTTTAATCCCATTACCAATGTTACTTCTGATACTTTAAATGAGAACAGAGTGACAGTGAATATGGAAGTTGATTATTTCAAGAATTATCAATTTAATACTCTTAAGATAAACGATAGCTGGTATATTACTGAATATACCTTTAAGTAATTGACTATATGGCGGAAGCAGGAAAAAAGAGAAAAGTAAGGATTAAGGACTACTATAAGATTCTGGGAGTGGAAAGAACGGCTTCTGCTATGGATATTCGGCGTGCATACCTAACGCTGATGAAGAAGTATCACCCGGATGTGAATCAGAATGACCCAAAAGCAGCGGAAAAAGTCCGCGAGATAAACGAAGCGTATCACGTGCTTGGGGATTTGGATAATCGCTTGCGCTATAGCATACTGCTCAGCCGACGGGTCGCCCTGCCAGATGACTCCGATAAAAAATAATGAAGGCAAATAATGTTTCTCATATAGCATTGGCTCGCACTAAGCTAATGGAAGTATTGCGGGAGAAGAAGGTATTTTTCCTCTCGCTTTTTGCGTTATGGTTAGTGGTGGGAGCAGTGCTACTATCAATTCCTCACGGCGATGAGTTTTATCTCTTTGATAGCATTCATTGCCCGTATTTAGATTTATTCTTTAAGTATAACACTTACCTTGGCGATGGCTTAGTGCAGGCGCTGGTGCTATTGCCACTATTGCTATTTAGGATTAGACTATATGGTTTATTCCTTTTGGCACATTTAAGCAGCGGGGCTTTCGTGCAGATATTTAAGCGTATATTCGATATGCCGCGTCCGAGTGCATTCTTCAGCAATGTGCATTTCTTCCAGACTGTGGAAGGCGTGGCTTTATACTCTAAGCATAGCTTTCCATCTGGGCACACGGCGTCTATATTCGCTTTAATTACTCTTCTCGCTCTCATTAGCAAAAGCAGGGCAATATCAATATTGCTTATTCTTTTGGGAGTGGTGATTGCCTTCTCGCGTATGTATTTGCTTCAGCATTTTCTATTAGATGTGTATTTTGGTTCTATCATAGGTGTGGGATTTTCCACTATTATATATGCTTACTACTTTAGGAATAAATCGCTTGATGTGCTTACTAAATCTATGAGAGAATACTACTTAAGCAAGAGGAAAGCAAAGTATGAATAAACATAGAAATATATATATGCTATTTTTTGCATTGCTATTTATGCTTAGTGTTTATTCGGCGAAGGCACAAGCCGGCACTGCGAATATAAGGAATATCTATATAGAGAAAATCGAACCATTAGACACCACAAACTATGGTAAAAGTGGCTTTAAAGGACTGCTCGGGCTGACCAATAGAATAGGAAATGCCATTCACGGGCTTACTCGCGATTATGTCATCAAGAACGAACTGCTCTTCTCCTGCGGAGACGAAATAGATGATGACTTGCTCGACGAAACCGAACGAAACCTTAGGCGACTCGGCATTTTCTCTGATGTTAAGCTGGAGCTGGACTCATTAGATAACGTCTATATCACCGCACGCGATGCTTGGACTCTCGGCTTTGCCCCATATATAAACATTGGGGGCTATGAAAAGTCCATTGGCTTGCAAGTGAATGAGCTTAACCTATTGGGGACGAATACGCAAGTCGGCGCTGGCTTAGTATATGTTAGCGAACACCAAACCGAATGGGAGAAATCCTTCTTCCTGCAGAACGATAGAATACTGAAATTTGGCTTGGGCGCAGCAATAGCCCTCAGCCAAAATAGATATAATAGCCACTATAATTATGGCTTATTTAAGAACTTTAATAACTTAGCAGATAAGTATGCCGGCGGTGTATACTATAGCGATAATTACGGTAAGCGTTTTATCTATAAGCATTATACTGACTTCGAAAATCTGAAATATCTGCGGGAATTCAAGCAAAAAGACGTATATGCTTACTTTGCTCGCTCTTGGTATAATGTGGATAGAGTATTCTTCTCCGCAGCAGTGGAGCTGAATGAAGCCGAACGCGAAGAACACAAAATAGCTTATGATAATATGGGTAAGCTGCTCGTGGAGTTCTCCTCTTCATCGGAAGACTGGGTGAAGATAAAAAGCATAAATGGTGCTTATGTGGAAGATATAGCCATAGGCGGAAATGGCGGGGTTACGCTGGGACGTATCTTCCCGATAAAGAATGCCCCTATGTATGCTATGTTCTACGTAGGCGGATATGCCGCTCGCTCCTTCCTCTCGGAAGATGATAAATTCTATCTATACGGCAAAGTGCAAACTGGCACAAGTTTCTATGAAGGCGAGCCGAGATTTACTTATCAGGACTTCCTGGGACTTACATTCTATAGACTTCGCCACGATATGATTATCGGCGGGAGAGTGTATCAGCAGACTACTTGGAACTATGGATACTTCCACCGCCAGCTGATGCTCGATAACTCCAATGGCTTGCGAGGCTATAGGCTTAATCAGCTTTTCGGCGATAATAGACTACTTGCTAACTTTGAATTCCGCTGGGCTACCGGACTTAACCTTATCTTCTATCAACTCGGAGTGAATGCCTTTTGGGATATTGGTTCAGTCTGGAGGCGAGGCGTTGCTCTATCGAAGACTCGTTGGCATAACTCCCTGGGCTTGGGTCTGCGACTATACGGAGCGGAGGGCAATAGCAACTCCACAGCTTATAGCATAGACTTTGCATATAACTTCGATGAAAAGCGCGTGGGCGAGGTGCTAATCTCCACACAGCATTTCTTCGATTTCTATGGTTCGCACGGCTTCCAGAAGCCACGTGTTTTCGGCATAGATGGGGATTATTAAACGGCTTAAACAATTAGCTACGTGAAATATCGTCTTATTTTGCGTAATGATAAATTAACTAATCCAATAGAACATTAATCACTATATTAGATAAAAATATGAAGAATCTAAAATCAATCTTATTGCTTACTTTGGCTTTATCACTATCTGCTTGCGTAGAAAAAGCTAAAGATGCAGGAAAACCAGAAACTCCAGCTAATAAAGTAGAAGCTTCAGCTAATCAAGAAACGAAGTTTATGGATGGCTACAGCATTAAAATGGAAAAGCCATCTAAGT
>JBHADY010000222.1:0-4946 GCA_041855325.1 Ignavibacteriota bacterium | reverse complement strand
CTTCAGGGATAAACTTTGTTTCTATAACAGTTGATTTTACCTTTAATATGCCTTTATATAAAGCCCATATATCACCGTCACCTTTAATTTTTATGCATTCAATATAAGGAGGGATAGTACAAGTAAATGTATATTCAATTGTACCAGCCTGATATTCATATGGAACATATCCTTGGTGTGGTCTTGCATTAACAAGAGAACTTGCAAAAAAACTAATTAACATAATGAATATAATATTTTTGGACATAATTATAATTCCCTAAATTGATTATTAAAAATTAATATAATTCACTTTTGAGACCTTCTCAAAAGTAATTTTCCTTATAGATATTCAATAAAAATGGGTAAGAATTAAAAGAAGAGTTCTTGTCTATTTAGAATCCAAGTTTCACTACGCATACACCATACAACTTTCAAATAAACTTGGAACAACTTTGTCTATTGAATGACATACGCTATAGTCCTCTAAATTAGATTGCACTCTAGCAACTAATTCTGACCAGTATTATGAATATCAATAAACAAAATTTAAGTACTCGAAGATAGCATTTTTGTCTTTACTGTCCAAATATTTTTTTACATTTTTAGAAAAAATCTTTTATCGTAAGTTTCACAAGAAATATTTTACTTAATTATTTTGTAATTAGTAGAATTAATAGTAATTTTGTAATCCTATAAATTGGAATAAGTGAATACTTACCTAAAGCAAATATATGTTTGAAAATTTAACCGAGAAATTAGAAGGCGCCCTGAAAAAATTCAGAGGCGAAGCTAAGATTACCGAAGATAATATACAAGAAGCAATGAAAGAAGTGCGCCGCGCACTCCTTGACGCAGACGTTAACTTCAACGTTGCTAAAGACTTCACAGAAAAAGTAAAAGAAAAAGCTATCGGAACTGAAGTAAAAGGAAAACTCAAGCCCGAACAGCTTATCGTAAAAATTGTACACGACGAACTAAAAGAATTGCTCGGCAACAAGCAAGCTGAACTGATGTTCTCTCCACAAGCCCCTACCGTTATTCTGGTAGCTGGATTACAAGGTTCAGGTAAAACTACTTTCTGCGCTAAGTTATCTCGTAACCTGCGCAAAAAAGGAAGACAACCTCTGCTCGTAGCATGCGATATTCACAGACCGGCTGCGATTGACCAGCTGAAAATGCTCGGACAATCAGTGAATATACCTGTATACTCCGAAGAAGTGAAAGATGCCGTGCAAATCGCCGCAAATGCCCTAAACTATGCAAAGAAATTCGGCAGAGATGTGGTAATCGTCGATACTGCAGGTAGATTGACCGTAGATGAAGAAATGATGCAGGAAGTAAAGAACGTGTCCGAAGCGATTAAGCCAACTGAAACGCTTTTCGTGTGCGACGCGATGATAGGCCAAGACGCCGTTACTACTGCTAAAGCTTTCCACGAACAACTCGCCCTCACTGGCGTTGTGCTCACTAAGTTAGATGGTGATACTCGTGGCGGTGCAGCTCTATCTGTTCTTTCAGTAGTCGGAAAACCTATTAAATTCGTAGGTACTGGCGAAAAAACCGATGCGCTCGAACCTTTCCACCCAGAAAGAATTGCTGGACGCATCCTCGGAATGGGCGACGTCCTAACTTTAGTGGAAAAAATTGAGCAAGAATTCGATGAACAAGAAGCGCAAAAGCTTCAAGAAAAAATCCTGAAGAACCAATTTACATTCGAAGACTTCCTCCAGCAGCTCCGCTCTGTAAAGAAAATGGGCTCGCTAACGGACTTAATCGGTATGCTCCCGGGTATGGATAAACATATGCGCGGCGTGCAAATCGACGACAAAGCCTTCAATAAAGTGGAATCCATTATCCTCTCTATGACTAAAGAAGAGAGAACTAATCCAAAGATTATTAATGGCTCCCGCAGAAAGAGAATCGCTAATGGTAGCGGCTCATCTATCCAAGATGTAAATAAACTGCTTAAGCAATTTGAAGATATGAGCAAAATTATGAAAAGCATATCCAGCGGTAAGCGTTCCAGATTTATGCAAAACTTCAAAATGCCATCAGGTTTCAAATTTCAATAAATTAGTAAATTATCAAAATTAATAAGGTTATAATAAAAAATGGTAAAATTAAGATTACGCCGCAAAGGTAGAACTCACCTTCCAATGTATGATATCGTAGCTGTGGATTCTCGCAAAAAAAGAGACTCTGACTTCATCGAAAGATTAGGTTTCTATAATCCACACACTCAACCTTCAACTTTCAAAGTAAACAACGAAAGAGCTATCTATTGGCTAAACGTTGGAGCGCAACCAACTGATATGGTTCGCAAGATCCTTAGCTATGAAGGCGCTTTACTTGAAAGATCTCTACGCTTCAAAGGCGTTTCTGAAGAAGAAATCGCTAAAAGAGTAGAAGAACACAAAGAAAAAACTGCTAAAAACTACTTCAGACTAAAAGAACAACGCAAAAAACGCGAAGCTGCTCGCGAAGCACGCCGCATTCAAGCTGAAAAAGAAGCTGCAGCAGCTGCTGCCGCTGCAGAAGCTGCTGCTAAAGAAGCTGAAGAAAAAGCTGCTGCTGAGGCTGCTGCCGCTGCTGCTGAAGGCGAAGCTCCTGCTGAAACTCCGGCTGAATAGTTTTAGTATATAAATATAAAACTAAAAGAGAAAATCGACTGATTGCGTATCGGTCGGTTTTTTCTTTATATTGGCTTATCGAATTATGATGGTTTATCTAATTGGTACATATAGACTTACTTATGAAGAATACGGATAGAATATCGGTTACTCTATTGGTGAAAGATGCCGAAAGCACAATAGATCGATGCCTCACGGCGCTGAGTGCATTCGGCGAGGTAGTCGTTTTGGACAACGGAAGTACGGACTCCACTCTCAGCATAGTGAGCGACTTCGCCCAAAAGCACGGCAATACTAATGTGTATCACACGGAGTTTCTCGGCTTCGGAGCGATGAAACAGCTTGCCGTTAGCCACGCACAGAACGACTGGATACTAAGCATAGATGCTGACGAAATTCTCCTTCCCGAAACCATAGATAAGATAAATCAAATCGAGCTAAGTGATAATACTATAATTAGTTTATCGCGCATTAACTACTACGATGGCAAGCAGATTAAGGGGTGTTCGTGGTATCCGGACTACGTGGAGCGTGTGTTTAATCGCAAGCATACTAACTTCAACGACAAGAAGGTGCACGAGGGCGTGATTATCCCCAGCGATAGCCGTGTCATCAAGATAGCAGATGCTATGAAGCACTATACTTCCAGCGATATTAATACTTTGGTGCATAAGATGAATAAGTATTCCACTTATGCAGCGGATATTAAGCATAAGCAGGGTCGGGGTGCGAGTATTTGCGGGGCTATAGTCCGCTTTCACATCACATTTGTTAAGAACTATGTATTTCAGTCTGGTTGGCGATTGGGTTATCGTGGTTTTGCGATTTCGGTGGTGAATGCTTGCGATTCCTTCTTCCGCTACTTGAAGTTATACGAGATGAATAAGCAAGAAGCATTAAATAAAAAAGAGCGATAAACCTCGCGTGGGTTATCGCCCTTTTTTGCATAATGAACGCTGTGAATTAACGGTATTTGTCTAATACTTCGGTAATTTTCTCGAATACTACATTTGGCGGCAGCATACCGTCTATGTGCCTTGTCAAGTTAAACTTCTCGAAGTACTCGATTAGTGGTTTTGTGCGAGCGTGATAGATTTCTAATCGTCTGGCGATAGTTTCTTCCTTGTCGTCATCTCTTTGATAGAGTTCGCCATTATCAACGTCGCAAATACCTTCATTCTTTGGTGGATTATACATAAGATGATACGAAGCACCGCATTTAGGGCAGGTGCGTCGAGCAGTGAGCCTATGGATAAGCTCATCGTCAATAACGTCGAGCACGAGCACGACGTTGAGCTTTGAGTTGTGTTTTTGTAGAATGAGGTCGAATGCATCGGCTTGTGGGATAGTCCTTGGGAATCCATCGAAAATGAAGCCATCGCAGTGGCACATTTTCTGGAATTCCTTCTCAATAAGATCGATCATTATATCGTCTGGCAGGAACTGTCCTTTAGATATATAATTATCAGCTATAGCTCCGAGTTCAGTTCCCTGAGCGATATTCTCACGGAGTATATCGCCTGTGGAGAGTTGTCTCAGATTATAGCATTCGCAAATCAGTTTAGATTGCGTGCCTTTCCCAGAGCCGGGAGGACCTATGAATAGTAAATTCATAATGTTGGTTTTCACGAATAGTTAACTAACAGATTACCTGAAACGAAGTATAATATTGAATATTGTATTAAATTCTCTTAAATATGCTAAATATTAGTAAATTATAAAAAATACTCGCAAAATTCAGTGAATTTAAACAATAATTCAACAATTATTATTATTTTTGAAGTCTGTAAACTTTTACAAATATAATAAATAGAAAATAATAACTTAATTTCATCGGAAAGAGAATAGATAATTATGATTAAGCTCGAAACAATTATTTCCTTAGCAAAGCACAGAGGCTTTGTATTCCAATCTTCTGAAATCTATGGCGGATTAAATGGTTGCTGGGATTTCGGTCCATTGGGCGTGGAACTCCTGAAGAACATCAAAGAATCCTGGTGGAAAGCTATGACTTATCGCCAAGATATAGAAGGCGTAGATGCCTCTATATTAATGCACCCACGCACTTGGGAAGCAAGCGGACATATCACTCAGTTCTCTGACCCGATGATTGATAATAAACAAAGCAAGGGAAGATACAGAGCTGATAACTTAATCGAAGAGTATATCGAAAGACTGCGCAAAAAGAAAAAAGCTGAACTCGCTAACCAAATCGAAGCACAGCTGAACTCTGCTCAAGAACCACAGGATTACTATAAAATCATAGTGGATAATCAAATCCCAGATCCAGTTTCTGGCTCTACTGATTGGACAGAAGTGCGCAACTTCAACCTG
>JBHADY010000221.1:0-2807 GCA_041855325.1 Ignavibacteriota bacterium | reverse complement strand
CGACTACCAGCTTTAGAGTCTGTACCGCTCATATTGAAACCACCGAATGGATGAACATCAACCATAGCACCAGTACATTTTCTATTTAGGTATAAGTTGCCCACGTGGAATTCATTTCTCGCGCGAGTGAGCTTAGCTTCATTCTTAGAATAAACAGCGCCAGTTAGACCATATTGAGTATTATTAGCGATTTCGAGTGCGTGGTCGTAATCATTAGCTTTGATGATTGCAAGCACAGGACCGAAAATTTCTTCCTGAGAAATGCGTGCCATTGGATCTACATCTTTGATAATAGTTGGCTTAATGAAGTAGCCATTCATTCCAGCGACTTTTTCGCCACCGAGTATGCATTGTCCTTCATTTTTGCCGATTTCTATGTATTCGAGTATTGATTTCTCAGCTGAAGCGCTAACCACAGGACCAGTGAAGAAGTTATCTTCAGGCATTCCCATTTGGAATTTTTCAGCTTCTGCTTTCACCATTTCTACGAATTTATCATAAATGCTAGCATCTACGATAGCGCGAGAGCAAGCAGAACATTTCTGTCCTTGGAAGCCGAAAGCAGCAGTAGCAACGCCTTTTGCAGCATCTTCGAGGTCAGCTTCGCTATCCACGATGATGGAGTCTTTTCCGCCCATTTCCGCTACAACGCGTTTAATCCAAATTTGTCCAGGCGATTTCTTAGCAGCGAGTTCATTAATTCTTAAGCCCACTTCCATAGAACCAGTGAAGGAGATGAAACGAGTTAGTGGGTGTTCCACCATATAATCGCCAGCTTCTGCGCCACTTGCAACGAGGAAGTTAAATACGCCATCAGGCAAGCCAATTTCTCTCATAATGCTGTGGAATAACCAAGCCATCATAGGAGATTCAGAAGATGGCTTCAGCACCACTGTATTACCTGCTACCATAGCCGCAGTGGACATACCCACCATAATAGCGAATGGGAAGTTCCAAGGTGGAATCACTAAGCCAACGCCGAGTGGAATATAGAAATACTCATTCTTTTCACCCGGATAAGGAGTAAGTGGTTGAAGTTGTGAGTATCTTATAGCTTCGCGAGCGTATAGTTCGAGGAAGTCGATACCTTCAGAGCAGTCAGCATCTGCTTCTAAGTAGCTTTTGCCTACTTCTTTCACCATCCAAGCTATGATTTCTTTCTTGCGGTTGCGGATTACTTCAGCTGCTTTGAAGAAGTAAGCAGCTCTTTCCTCTGCTGATACTTTTTTCCAAGTTTCGAATGCCTTTGCAGCAGCATGGATAGCTTTCTCAGCGTCTTCTTTTCCTGATTTTTGGAAAACGCCGATCACTTCGTCGAGGTTTGCTGGATTTATTGATTTTGTCTTTTTCTCAGTGAATACCTCTTTGCCATCTATGATGTTTGGATATTCCTTGCCTAAGTTTGTATTAACTACATTGATTGCTTCTTTTTGTGCATCAAATACTGCTTTTTGAGTATAATCTGCGTATGGTTCGTTTTTGAATACTGTCATTTTATAGCCTATGGTTTGTTAATAAAAAACGTAAAATGCAAAATAATAAATTGAGACGATAAATGCAAGTAAAAGTATTGCACATTCTCTATTTTTTAGAAATGTAGTTTCGTACGCTGTAGATGTGATTACATCTACAGCTGGATGATATTCTTCTTTATCGCAAAGCAGACAAGTTCGAGTGTATTCTTCACTTCGAACTTATCCATCATATTCTTTTTATGGGACTCCACGGTTCTAGCACTAATGCACATAGTATCAGCTATCTCCTTAGTGCTTAAGCCTTTAGATAAATACTCTATGATCTCTTTCTCTCTTTCGGAAGTGAGCTTCTTATCATCATCAACGCTAGGACTTAAGAGCTGTTCCTTATAGCTACTATATATTATCTGAGACAAATTCCTGCCAAAATATGGTTCGCCATTTACGATTAGGTTAATCGCATTTAATAGCTCATCGGCAGAGGTATCCTTATTAAGATAGCCTATCGCCCCCTTCTTTATGGCATCGCTAATAAGAGCCTTATTATACTCAGAGCTTAAAACCATAATCCTAAGATTAGGGACTTTTTGCAATAGTTCCTCGATTATCTCATTTCCATTTGCATCTGGCAGATTCAAGTCTAAGAGCAAAACATCCGGATTTGCATCTTCAATATTAGCCAAAAGTTCTTTGGCGCGTCCAGCCTCTAAGCATACTGTACAGTTGTTCGAACCAAGGATTATCGCTTTAATTCCATCTCTTACTAATTTATGGTCATCTAATATCGCTATTCTGTTCATCTTAGTTATTCTCTACGTGTTTAGGTAATATTATGCTGAATACAGTATTATCTGGTTCACCGGATTCCACCAACATCTGACCATCATTTAGCTTTATTAACTCGCTGGAAATAAGCAAGCCCAAGCCACTGCCCTTTGCTGGGTGGTCGCCTATCTTATTCGGGTTCATATCAATGCGGAAAAGCATTTTCACCTCTTGATCGGTGATGCCAGGTCCTTTATTTGAAACGGATATCTTCACTTTATTATTGCTATCAGTTATGAATAGCTTCACCACGGAAGCTTTATCTGCGAACTTAATTGCATTGGACATCAGGTTTCTAACAGCAGTTGCTACCATCTTTGGGTCTGCGAAAATCTCGTATTTCTCTTCGCAATGATACTGTATTTCCACTCCATTTACATCCGCTTCTGTCTGCATAGAGTACATAACGTCTCTACAAACATTATTGACTTGAGTTACTGATTTCTCTGGAACAGTCCAGCCATTTTGTGTCATCGCCCATTCGAGGAGGTTCTTCAGGAATACATT
>JBHADY010000220.1:0-3390 GCA_041855325.1 Ignavibacteriota bacterium | reverse complement strand
CTCAAGATGGCGTGTCTGCCAATTTCACCACTTCCGCAAAAATGGTATTGCAAAATTACGATGTTTTTTTGAAATATGCAAATATTTTTCGCACTTTTTTCATTTAAACTTGATTTTTACTTATTGATTGGCATTTCTTCAAAAAATCATTATATTTGCGGTTTAGGAATTTTGAATCAACTAATTATTAATCAAATGAAAAAGATATACATATTATTGGCTTTATTTATTGCCTCTTTCTCGGCAGAAGCGTCCATGCCACGCTATTTGCTGACCAAAGATGAAAATATGCAAATTGAAATCGAAAAACTATTCGCTCCTAGGAAAATAGTCCCCACCTTTAATAAGAACTTCGATGTGCAGAGCTATTCTTTATATATGAACTGGGTGGATCTGTTCAATAAAGCAGACAGAAAATGGAAAGGCGAAAATACAATTAAGCTGAAGGTGAAATCGGACACAGTGAAGGTAATCGAGCTGGATGCCGCTTCTCTAAATATTGATTTCGTAACTTTCGATGGCGAAGAAGCCGGCTTTACGCATAACCCAACTAATGGCACCCTCTCGGTAGAGGCGACTAAAGCACTAAATACTAATGATATATATACCTTAGTTATTACATTCTCTGACATAGAACAACTAGGAACTACTGTTCTGGCAAGGCAAGTCGGACTTAATTTCTATCCCAAAGGACAGGAATCACCTGAATATGTGAACGAAAGCATCGCATACACTATGAGCGAACCACGCGACGCTCGCCACTGGATGCCCTGCAATGATATTCCAATCGATCGCGCCACTTTCGAAGTGAAGATAGACGTACCAGAGGGATATACAGCAGTGGCAAATGGGCTTTTGCAAGATTCATCAACTAAAGATGGAGTTACTTCCTTCCACTGGAAGCACGACTTCCAAATGCCTACATATCTATATAATGTAGTGGCAAGTAAGTTCGCGCACTACTCGGACACAGTTACACTAAAAAGTGGAAGAAAGCTCGAATTACCATATTATCACTGGAGTAACTTGCTCCCACCGAACGAGGACAGAATGCCTATTCTGCAGCACATACCAGATATGGTTACCTATTATAGCGACTTCTTCATTGAATATCCTTATGATAAATACGGCTTGGTTTTCGTTCCAAGTTTCGGCGGTGGAATGGAACACAATGGCTTAGTTACTGCTGGAAACGGTTGGCTATACGGTCAATACGGCGGCTTAGCTCACGAATTGGTGCATCACTGGCTTGGCAATTACATCACTTGTGCCGACTGGCAAGACCTATGGATTAACGAAGGCGGTGCCGTTTGGGGTACTGCTCACTGGCTCGGCAGGCACTTCGGCGAGAATGCATACGCAAATGAAGTTATGAAGAATATGAATGGCTACGAATATAAAGGCAATAAAAGCCTTGTGCCGCCATATAACTTGCCTGATGAGAAGTTATTCAGCTGGGAATTAACCTACGCAAAAGCTGGATGTGTTTATCAAATGATGGCAGAAAACTTAGGCTTAGAGCAATTCCAGAAAACTCTACGCAAGATGTTCGAAACATACCCAATGCAGTCAATCACTACTCCACAGTTCATAGAAATAGTGAAGCAGGAGAACCCGGATTATCCACTCTCTTGGGATAAATTCTTCGAACAATGGCTGCTGATGACAGGCTTCCCAGTATTCGACATACAAGTGCAGTTCGATCCGGACAAAGCCACAGGAAAGACATACGTTAATCTCAGTTTGGCGCAAACTCAATCCGGTAATGATATACCAGAAGTATTCGAAATCCCTGTGCCTATCATATATACAAAGAAAGATGGACAGAAGATAATCAAAAAGTATAATATGACTCAAAGAGAGCAAAGCTACCGCGATACACTAGAGTTCACTCCTGATTTATGTATGCTATATGAACTTGGTATTATCGGCATTGCGGATGTTAAAATCTCCTCTGTCGAAGACGAAGACACATTCATTAATGTATATCCAAACGTAATTTCCGCAGGCGAAAACCTGCAAATCAGCGGGGCTATCGACTTGCTTAACCTGCCTGAAATCAGCCTATATAATGAACTCGGCAAAAGCATAAGCATAGAATACGGCACACAAAATGGTGCTATCATTGCGAAAGCACCTAACTCCCTGCCGAGAGGATTATACTTCCTGAAGCTAATCCAAGGCGATAAACACAAGATAGAAAAGATAATGATCAAGTAAAGCAAAAGGGCTTAATTAAGCCCTTTTGCTCTTTTATACTTATCTAACGCTGAACTCTAAACTAAGCAGATTATCCCCGAGGGTGGCTTTCGCCTTATCGCCAGAGACAAGCTGTCCGACGCCGGCAGGAGTACCCGTGAAGATGATATCCCCAGCTTGCAGAGAGAACACCTTAGAAATATACGCAACTAACTTATCTACGGAGTGAATCATATCGCGAGTGTTCCCGAGTTGGCGAGTAGCGCCATTCACTTCGAGTTTTAGGTCTATTTCGAATGAATCTATCTCTTTCATTGGTATAAACTTAGATATAGGAGCTGAAGTATAGAATCCTTTTGCCGTTGCCCAAGGCTTTCCGCTTTCTTTGGCTTTTGCTTGCACGTCTCGGAGCGTAAGGTCTACGCCTATTCCCACTCCGGCAATGATATCGCGTGCTTGGCTTTCATCTATATCGTAAGCATCTTTTCCTATTGCAATAAGCATTTCCACTTCGTGGTGCATATTATTTGATATACTTGGAATTATCACCTCTTCCCCATCATAAATAACAGATGAGTTCGGCTTAGTGAATATTACTATTTGATTATGCGGCTTAGTGCCCATTTCTTTATTATGCTCGCTGTAGTTTTGTCCGATGCAGAGTATATTTTCGATTTTAATCGCAGTGCCATCAGTAAAATTGATATTTTTCATACTTGTATTAATATTAATGTAAATAATGCGATACAAAAATACACATTTTTTCGTAATTTTGTAATCTTTTGATGAGTAATAGTGTATACTCATTCTACCTTAATAGTTTTTTTTATTTATTCCTTGGAAGAAGATAAATGTCCAAAAGTAAAGTAATTATAGTACTACTATTATTAGTACTACTCGGAGGGGGATATTACATATACGATACATTCTATAACGCAGCCCCAAATAATACAAATATTGATACATCCTTAGACAAGGATTCCCTATTATTAACAGATTCTAACTTCATAGATGCTGCTACATTCGAGGGCGATACCACTCTGCCAGCTGAAGAGCAGGAAGAAGCTCTTATCGTAAGCGAAGCAGGTGATACTTTAGTAAGCTCTGAAGTAGACGTAGCAAGTGCTTCATCCGGTGGCGTTGGAATTGATGACCAAGCTGGCAGCAAAAAGCCTAAAAGAGTATTCACTG
>JBHADY010000219.1:0-3758 GCA_041855325.1 Ignavibacteriota bacterium | reverse complement strand
GGTGGAAGAAGAATGCCTGATGGCTTAGCTTGTTGGCTTTTCGGATATCTCTAACCAGCGGTTAGTCTTCTCTTCTATTATGACGCATAAGTCATTGATTTCATTGCTGATAGCTTCCATTTGCTTGTATTCGCTTGGGTCTATCTGTAGCAATTGCTCTTCTAAGGAGCTTTTCTGCTCTTCGAGTGCAGGGATTTCCGCCTCTAACTTTTCTAATTCTAATCGCTCTGCATAAGTGCGTTTATTGGACTTCTTCTTCTCTGGAGCTGGCGCCGGAGCTGCGTTTGCTCTTTCCTCAGCTGCATCGCGACGTTTCTTGCTTAATGCTTCTTCTTTCTTTTGCAAGTAGAAGGAATAATTTCCAGGATATTCCTTTATCTTCCCGTTCTCTTCGAAAGACCAAATGAACTCCACAGTTCTATCAAGGAAAGCTCTATCGTGGGAAACAACGAGCAACACACCATAGAAGTCGTCCAAGTACTCTTCCAATGCTGTGAGAGTTTGAATATCGAGGTCATTTGTTGGCTCATCAAGGAAAATTACATTAGGATTTGCAATCAGCATACGGATAAGCGCCAATCTTCGGCGCTCGCCACCGGAAAGCGTCTCCACGAGCGATGAGTGCTGCTCAGGCGGGAAATTGAACTTCAGCAGTAAATCCTTTGGTGTTAGGTATCTATCGCGTCCTACTCCACAGTCTATATAATCGGCTATTTCACGTATGCTTGCCACGAGGGACTTCTTCTCGTCGAGGTCGTTTATTTCTTGCTTATAGTATCCTATTTTGATGGAATCCCCCAGCTTCAGCGAACCAGCATCTATCTTTATATTTCCTGCAAGTACGTTCAGCAAAGTGGATTTTCCGCAGCCATTTGGTCCAATAATGCCAATTCTGTCCTTCGGCTTTGCGATATAGACAAAGTCCTTAAATAGCAGCTGTCCACCTATTGATTTAGTAATATAATTCGCATCGATTATGCGCTGACCAAGGAATGAAGTACCAAGCTCAATCTTTATCTTTTTTTCTTTGATTTTCTTGGTAGTCTCCTCCATTTTGGATATCCAATCAATGCGGCTTTTGGCTTTGGTTCTGCGGGCTTTTGCTCCCTTCTGTAGCCAAGCGAGTTCCATTCTCAGCTTGCTTTTATTGTGTTCAGCAGCGGAGTTATGCGCTTCAATTATACTTTCCTTCTTCTCCAAATAGCTCTCATAATTGCCCACGAAGGAGTAAATTCTCTTCTGGTCTATTTCAATAATACGAGTGGAAACGGAATCGAGGAAATACCTATCGTGCGTGATAAATACAAGGGAATTACTCGTATTCATCAATCTATCCTGCAGCCACTGCACGGAATCAGCATCCAAGTGGTTGGTAGGCTCGTCTAAGATGAGTAATTCAGGATTAGAGAGCAAGACTTTTGCTAGTGCAACGCGCTTCTTTTGTCCGCCGGAAAGAGTATTCACTCTTTTGTCTAAGTCTTCCACTCCTAAGCGAGAAAGAATGATCTTCGCCTCTGTCTCTAAGTTCCAATAGCCGAGTTCATCTATTTTATGGGTTACTTCGAGCAGGCGTTTAGCTTTTGCTTCGTCGTCGTTAACGGAGAAATCATTCACTAAAGAATGGTGCTCCTCCAATAAGTTAAAAGCGTCGGGTTTGCCTTGCATCACTACATCTAACACATTGATAATAGAAGTAAAATCAGTCTGCTGAGCAAGGTACTCCACGCGCACATTGTTATTATAGACTACTTCGCCTGTGTCGGGCTCTTCATAATTGCCGATTATCCTCAGCAGAGTAGTCTTTCCTATTCCATTCTTGCCTATAATGCCTAATCTTTCGCCCTCGCTCAGACCGAATGATATATTTTCAAACAGGTATTCTCTATCGAACTTCTTAGATAAGTTATTACAGGAAAAAATGGTCATTGTCTATGAAATTATAATTATGCTTATGATGGTATATATACACAAAATGAAAAAAAGCTATCGCAAAAGCTGCATAGCCCAAAGAATGAGGAATTAGTATTCGCGTACTATTCCGGAAGAACTAACTTGTTGATTCACTTGATTTGGATTTCCGAATATGTTCACATCCCCACTTCCGTGAATTTTCACTTTTGCCTTATTCGACGAGAATATATGGCAGTCGCCAGTTCCGTGAATCGCCACGAAGGCATCAAGTGCTTTCACCATTTTGGCGTTAATATCCCCACTGCCTGAAATCTCCGCATTCACGGTTTTTGCTTTTCCGGATAGCTTAATATCGCCACTTCCCTTCACGAGCAATTTCAGCGTTTCGTATAGTAAATTAGCTAATTGAATATCCCCCGTGCCATCTATGGTTAGCTCCATAACATCGCCTTGTAATTTACCAGAGTTAATAATATCGCCACAGCTTTTCACCTTTAAGCCATCTAATTCCATAGCTGTTACATAGACTACTAAGGTTTGGCGAGGCGTGAAAGCCATATCATTTGCGATAGAAACAGTCAGGCGGTTATTGCTGACAGAGGTATTAACGATATTAATTAGATTATCATCGCCCTCTACGTACAGCTCTTCCTTATGCCCCTGCTTCACGATAACTCTCGCGGGACTCTTATTAACTACATATTTAACTCCAGATACACTTCTCTTTTCCTTCTTATACACACCTGAACCATAAAGAGTACGACCCTGCGACTCCGCCACAGCGAATATAGAAAGCATTAAAACGAGCAATATGTAAGTATATCTTTTCATCAAATTATCATTAATATTACTATACTTTATTATATAGTATGTTATAGCTACGATAAGCTATAAGTATTGTTTCATTTAGAATGAACTTATAGTTTACTTTTTCTTCTTATTGAAGCGAGTAAACTTCAATTTCCATACCATAAACACAGCTTCAGTAATATTTTTCTTGCTCATTTTCGATACCCCGCTTCTTCTATCTATGAAAATGATGGATATCTCTTTAATTCTCGCACCCAACTTCCACATTCTATAGTTCATCTCAATTTGGAAACTATAGCCATTGGATTTCACTGATTTTAGGTCTATCTTGCGCAAGAACTCCGCATTAAAGCACTTAAAGCCACCGGTTGCGTCCTTCACTGGAATGCCAGTAATCATACGAGCATAGATATTCGAACCATAGCTTAGGATTAAGCGTCTGAGGGGCCAATTAACCACATTCACACCTGTGATATAACGCGAACCAATGACTAAATCATTGTTCTTTATCTCCTCCATAAAGCGAGGAATATCCTGCGGGTTATGCGAGAAATCGGCGTCCATCTCCATTATATAATCGAAGCCTTGGTCTAAGCAATACTGGAAACCATCGCAATACGCCGTGCCTAAGCCCATTTTTCCGGGACGCGTAATAAGGTGAATTCTCGAATCATTCGCCATCATTTCTTGCACCGCTTGCGAAGTGCCATCCGGCGAGTTATCATCTACGATAAGCACATTAATGCCTTCGTAAGAGTTCAGCACAGCCGGAATTATATTTCTAATATTCTCTATTTCATTATAAGTAGGTATTACTACGATAGCTTTTTTCATATAATATCTCTTTATTTAATTTCCTAATTTTCAATTACTTACATATATAATATATGCAATTATTATGCCTGCCCGTGCCCTTTCAAAACGACGAAGACAGTCCTAAATATAATCTCTAAATCAAACTTCACGGACATATTCTCTATATAATAGAAGTCGTCGCGAAGCCTATTCTTTATTTCCTCTATACTTTCTGTATATGG
>JBHADY010000218.1:0-3032 GCA_041855325.1 Ignavibacteriota bacterium | reverse complement strand
TCCAAAAAATCTTCTTCGGCAAAATGCCTGAAAAATGGGCTGGACCTTGGGACCCGACAGGAACAAAATATAAAACTGACGACATCTCATTAGTAGAACTCGCTGGATTAGTGCCACTCGCAATCATCGTTATCTATCTCGGTATAGTTCCAACAACTGTAACTGATTTGATGGTATCATCAGTAAATCAATTCGTAGCTTATATGAAGCCATTCGTATTCACTGGTGGAATGTAATACAACCGATTTATTAGGAAAATAAAGAGAAATAACAATGTTAGATTTATTAAATATACTTCTTAATCAAATTCAAGAACACTTCGCGCAAAGTGTGGTAATGTTCAAGCCAGAGCTTGCAATTTTAATCACATTTATACTCTCGCTTTTTGCTGATGTGTTGTTTAAAACTAAGAAGAATGCCTCTGCCACTACCGTACTCGTGGGTATGGTAGTTACCGGAGTTTTGCTCTACTTCCAATCTGGAATGAAGGAAACTGCATTTATGAATATGATAGCGATTGATCCTTTCGCTGTGTATTTTAAATATATGATTCTTATTTCCAGCTTTGGTGTTTGCCTTATGTCCTTATTCTACAATGAGTTATACGTAGGCGGAAGAAAAGTAGGCGAGTATTATTCTCTGATTGCCGGTATGACCTTTGGTATGTTCTTGCTCGCAGGTGCTACGAATTTAATTATGGTATATCTCGCAATTGAAATGATGAGCTTCTCCTCATACATTTTAGCAGGCTATACTAAAGAGATTAAACGCTCCAGCGAAGCATCGCTTAAGTATGTAATTTATGGCTCGGTGTCTTCAGGTATTATGGTTTACGGTATGTCCATTTTGTTCGGTGCAAGCGGTACTCTGCACTTCGCAGAAATAGCAAATCTGCTTTCATTGGGACAAATTGATACAATGCCACTCATTATTTCCGGACTTATGATATTAGTAGGTTTCGGTTATAAGGTGTCGCTCGTGCCATTCCACTTTTGGACTCCGGACGTTTATGAAGGCGCTCCAGTTACGATTACTGCATTCCTTTCTGTTGCATCGAAGATAGCAGGCTTCGCAGGTCTTATTCGCTTTGCTACAGTGATGTATGCTCAGCCTGGAATAATCGATTGGCAGCTTTTGCTCGCTCTTTTATCGTTCGTAACGATGACTGTGGGTAACTTATCAGCTATTTGGCAAAGCAACGTGAAACGTATTCTCGCATTCTCTGCAATTGCTCACGCCGGATACATACTAATGGCATTAGTCGCTATGGATCATATTGGTATTTCATCAGTTATGTTCTATCTCTTCACTTACATTTTTATGAACTTAGGTGCGTTTATGGTTGTGATGTTGATTTCAAACAGAATACAATCAGAGCATATTGATGATTACAATGGCATTGGCTATAAAATGCCTGTTCTTGGAGCGCTATTCGTGATTTTCTTAGTATCGCTTGCTGGTATTCCTCCAACAGCTGGCTTCCTCGGAAAGTTCTACGTTTTCGCAGCTATCTTAGAAAAAGGCGATCAATGGTTATGGCTTGCTATTGCAGGTGTGATTAACTCCGCTGTCTCTGTGTTCTATTACTTCAAGATATTCAGAAATATGTATCTTCGTGGCAATAAGACAGAAGGCGTGGAAAAATTCAGATTCTGCCCTGCTTCAGTTGCACTAACAGTGATTTTCGCAATACCTACTTTATTGATGTTACTTTGCTACTCTCCAATCTTAGATTGGGCGAATGCATCAGCACAGCTACTCCTTAAATAGGGAAGACAAATAGGAATAAAAAAAGCACTTTGGGTATTTCCGAGAGTGCTTTTTTGTTTTAATGACTTACCTTAATCTAACATTTTGAGAGTAACTGTTGTTTCTTTTGTTAGGTTAAATAAACTATCGTCGAAACTTGGCTTAAACATTGGCTTAATATTATTAGATAGCGCATAGCGTTCTTTGGGAATATTAAGGAAGTTTCTATCGAAATCATTATTGCTATTCTCATCTTGATACACAATAATCGCGTACTTGCCAGCTTTAAGTTCAGGAACGGTAACAGTTAATGAAGATGACTTCTCTACATTTGCTTTTACCACTTTGAAGGCTTTTCCTTCCTTTAGCCAAGTAGTTTTGCTGTTATAAACGGACACGACTACCTTTCCTTTTCCGGGAAGTAGATTAGTAAGTTTAACGTGCAAATCGTATGTATCTTGTGCGAATGCGTCTCCAACTGCCAGTGCAGTAGCTACCAAGAGGCTACATATAAAGAATAGTCTGCTTAGCATTGATGATTTATTGTGTTTCATAGTTCTGTTTAATTTGGTGAATAATAATATTTATAAGATACTATTAATACGTAAGAATAGAATTAATGGTTATTTTTTCTTGCATTATTGTCTCTGTAATGAAGCAAAACAGAGATAATCATTGCTAAAAGTATGATATACACAGGGCTGATGTGCGCAAAGCTGACCAATAGCGCTGCCGAAAGTGGAATCCATAAATTGCGGAGATTCACGCCGGCTTGCTTGCTCATTTTGATTAGTGGAGCAAGGATAAGCGCCACCACAGCTGGACGAATGCCATTGAACACTTTTATCGTTATTTCGTGGTGTTCAATGCCTGTGAAGACTATCGCTACCAAAAGTATGATGATAAAAGATGGGAGGAAAGTCCCCAAAAGTGTGAATATCACGGCAAAGTGTCCGATGTGTAATCCACAGAAAATACTGATATTTACAGCTATTGGTCCCGGAGAAGATTGCGAAAGCGCCAGCATATCGAGAAAGGCGTCTTCGCTTATCCATTTCTTTTTTTCTACTACTTCTTTCTGTATGATGGGTAGCATAGCATAGCCTCCGCCGATGGTGAATGCACCAATTTTAAAGAAGCTGAGGAATATCTCCAAATACTGCCGCGGACTTATTTTTTCTTTGCTTTGCGTTCTGCTTTCTTTTCTTTCCTGCACTTTTCTATTTCAGCTTTCTTTTCTTTATATGCTCTAATTACAGATGACTGCAATTTGCTATCGAAAT
>JBHADY010000217.1:0-6822 GCA_041855325.1 Ignavibacteriota bacterium | reverse complement strand
TGCATTATTCATAAAGAGGCGTGCAGCTGGGACAGCTTGGTTAATTAGCCAGTGCATTCCACTTAAGTATGTGATACTATTAAGCGGATCGAGATTTAACTGCTCCACCCAAGTTTGTATTTTGGAATTATGATATATGGCATCAAGTATCAGCAGATTCGGCTTTGCTATGAAATGACACAGCTCTATATCTGCGTTTATGGTGTTAATGAGTACATCTGTAGTGGAGATTGCCTGTGGGAGCGATTCCCAATTGGCGCACTTGCAACCGAATTCCTCCGCCAAGACTTCCGCTTTGCTATAAGTGCGATTAATGATAAGTATATTTTTGTTATACTCCTGCAGAGCGAACAGCACGGCTTTTGCTGCATTGCCAGCACCGAGGATTAGTATATTTTTATTCGCTAAATCAAATGAAGAGAGGGATTCCAGCACACCTAGATAATCCGTATTATAGCCTTTCGTGCTGGCAGGCATTTTGATTATCGTATTTATTGCGCCAATTTGCTTAGCCACTTCATCTATATCATCGCAATACTGCATAGCCACCTCCTTAAACGGAGAGGTGATGTTCATTCCGCTTATCTCCATTTCACTAAATAGACGCATAATAGAGGCAAAATCCCTGCCCACAAGGCGCGAATACCCCGCCTTATAGCTGTTCGCTGCGAAGAATGAGTTTTGTATTATGGGGCTTTTGCTATGAGATATGGGCTTTCCGCAGACTGCGAAATAAGCCATATAGCTATTGTGCTTCATATAGATATGCTTAAATTTGGTTTATCTGTTTAAGTGCATTAAGTGCAACTGAATACTGCACCTGTCCCTCTGCTACTGGGGCTTCGCCATCTTCGCACACATAAACAAATGGCGCTCCATAGTGCAGCATAGCTAAACGATGCGCCTCCCAGTCTTTCCCTACAGGCAGAGCGATAAGTCTATTCGGCAGGAACTCCTGCAGACGATGATTCTTATACAGCTTGATTACATCCAGCACGGCTGGCTTCTTCTTGCAATAGCAGGCGATTTTGACTATCTCGGCGCTAATAGCTTCCGCTTTAGCAGCCACTTCCTTAAAGAAGGCTGGCTCTGGCACACCTTCCATATTATGATAGGATAATATAGTCTTAGTGGGGAGCCACAGGGTTTCTTTGCAGAACTCCGAGGCGAAGTTATAGTCCATTTCCACGTCAATATACTCGCATCCGGCTTCCGCGGCGATGAGTAGCTCTCGCAATTTTGTGTCGTCTGTTTTAGTGCTATTGCGCACAGTGATTACCTTCTTCACATCGGGGATTTGCACCAAGTCGATAATCTCGTCTTTGCTCAGCTTCATATCGTCCAAGCGTATTTCTACGAATGGATACTTCGATACGGCAGCGTATAAGTCTTTGTAATTATCTCGTTTAATCGTGGTGCAGAGCATTTAATACCTCTTCAAGTAATGTGAATGAAATCAGCGTTATTTCCGCTTTGCCTAAGGCAGAAAGTGCTACGAAGTAAATGAAGTCTTTTTCGCGTTTTTTGTCCTTCAGCATATAAGGCAGTATCTTATCTGCTTGAAGTTTTATGATTTTGTGCAGTTTATATTTACTAACTAAATTGTCTATTCTTGGGGCTATTCCTTTTGGGGCTATTCCCTCTATTTCCGAAAGCCTGACGGCGAATTGCATACCGAGGGCTACTGCCCTGCCGTGAGATAGCCCATACACAGCTTCGATAGCGTGAGCCAAAGTATGCCCGAAGTTCAAAATGCGCCTTTTGCCAGCTTCGAATTCATCTTCTGCCACTATCTGCAATTTCAGATAGATCGCCCGACGGATTACCTCCCTCATAGCGATTAGATCTACATTCGGGAAGGCGAATGTTTCGCTTTCTAACAATTCAAACAAAGTGGCATCGCAAGTAGCTGAGATTTTAATCACCTCGGCGAATCCATCGCTGAGTATTTCTTCCGGTAGAGTAGATAGAAATCGTGTGTCTATCACTATTTTATTCGGCTGGCGTATATTGCCAATTATATTCTTTGCCCCCTGGAAGTTAAGTCCATTTTTCCCGCCTATGGCTGCGTCGCACATAGCGAGTAGCGTAGTCGGGACGAGAGTAAGCTTCACTCCACGCAGGAAAGTAGAAGCAACGAATGCCACCAAGTCGCAGGTAATCCCCCCGCCTATGGCTACTATTTCGCTTGACCTATCAGCTTCAATATCTAACAGCTTTTCTACTATCTCGGCGTAAGCGGAAAGCGTTTTGTTCTCTTCGCTCGCCTCGAATAGTATTACTCTATGGCTATCAATGTTCTTTAGATTATGTAAGTTATATACATTCTTATCAATTATAAGTATGCTATCGGCAGAGAGTTCCCTGCGGAAGTCATCAGTTAGGACTATATTATACTTCTTGATTAAATCTATATCACCCATAAGTCTAAAGATAGATATTGCTATATATTGCCTTTTTGCGAGGCAATGCGCTTGTCGCGTCTTTGTTTAGCGAGTTCTCGCAGGTCGGCGATTTTGTCTCCCTCGTCTAAGATTTCCGCACCGAGCAGAGTTTCCACTATATCTTCCATAGTGATTAAGCCCTCTATACCGCCGTATTCATCGACCACGAGGAGCATAGTTTGCTTTTTCTTTAGTAGTATATCAAGGGCGATTTCCAGTCCGCTATTCTCTGGAACATAGAATATCTCGCGAGAGATTTCCTTTATCTTTAGATCGCTTTTGCCCTGAACGGCAGCGCGATACACATCTTTACTTAGTGCATAGCCGATAACCCCGTCGTCCATAGTTTCGCCATTTCGTATTGGAATGCGCGAGTACATCTGGAATTCCGGCACGGGAAGTAAGTCCGATACGCTATCCTCTGCACCGCAGCTATAAATCACTGTTCGAGGAGTCATAATATCAGTTACATACACATCTTTGAACTTTATTACGTTCTTCAGCAGGGTATATTCGCCAATATTCTTTTCGGCATTCTCTTCGCACACGGTTTCCACTAAGGCACTCAGCTCTTCGAATGTATTTTCCTCTTTCTCCTTTTTTGAGACTTTGGAGTTAATCCATCCCAGCGGCACAGCAATAGGCGCGGAGAGGAACATCAGAAACTGCAGCAGTGCCGATACCTTCAGCACTCCGCGAATCGAAATATGCGAAGCTATCGCGTAGCTAAGCGTGCGCAATAAGCCATAAATAAAGACGATTGCAATTATAAGCATAATCTCTACATTCAGCTCGAACTGCCACACTTGCTTAATCTCGAAGTGCATATAGACCACAGAGAGGAAGTATAGCACCAGCTCGATGGAAAGGAATGGACTCCTCACCTCGAAGAAGGCACTCTTCATCTTATTAATTCTATTAAAGAAGCCTTCGTTTGCTTCCTTTAAACTTTTATAATCATCAGTACTTAGGGAGTAAAACATAGATGATAATATGCTTATCACCATAGCGATTGTTAGGAATAATACTCCTAAATTCAGAAAATAATCCATTTCCTTCGATTATCCCCTGAACTCTGTATTTACAATTTTGATTCTTCCGGGATAGGTAATCGCTCCGAATGGCGTTTGTATGGTTGGTCTTGCGTCCAAAGTGAGGCGTGCAGCCGAACCATCAGCTCCGCCGAGTGCAAGTGCCAAAGTAAGGAGATTATCTAAATTTTGCTTTCCGAAGAAGCGCATTAAATCCACTCTAACGCCCAGCGGGAAGATAGTAGTTTGCCCTGTGCCTGGGATTTCTATAGCACGAGCTATATCGCCGGCTAATACTTCGTGGTCATCTATGTACAGCCTCCAATCGAAAGATGTTAGTGTTGCCAGAGTGCTGGTGGTTTTGCCTTTTCCGTCGTTAGGGTTGTGCGCAGCCACATTAACGATGAAATCAGCCATCATAGTTTTGCTAAGCATTGCATCAGCGAAGTTTGCAGCATCGACGAGGTTAAAGTCATTAACAGATCTTTTATTGGCAATGTCTATGCCCATAAGCCTGAAGTTGCTCACGCCATCGAGCTTAAACTTAATGCGTTCAAGGTTAGTTATAGCATCAGCTATATTCATCAGAGATTGGCATCCGTAGAAAGTAGGCACAAGCGCCAGTATCACGAATGCAATTATTGCTTTTCTAATATTGATTTTCATTATTATATTAATAAAATTTGACTATTTCACCTATAGGAGACGAATAGCGTTAATATATATTATTATATAAAAAAGATTATATAAAAAAGGCTATCTAAGTAAATAGATAGCCTTTTACCTCCCATAATAATTATTACTTTATGAAAGTCTTACTAATAGTCTGCCTATTGGCTTTAATATGGCAAACATACGAGCCACTTGGCAATGCACTTGCATCTATAGTTAAGCGCTGAGTGCCTTCAGAAAGAGCTTGGTAATCGTTGCTGATTACTAATTCACCAGCTTGATTATATATTCGCAGCTCTGTGTCGCCACCATTAATTAAGTCAAATTCTAAGTCAAATGTATTGCTTCCAATAGGCATAGGCATTACTTTGATTTGATCAGAATGCACTGTTATATCATCAACATTACTGAAATTGTCTGTAAATTTAAGCACAGCCTGACCAACAGGTACATTTCCTAAACCAGAAACAGGTTGAACAAATGGATATCCCACAAAATATTCACCTTTTGAATTTGCAATCAATGTAGGATTGTTCATTCTAAATTTAGGATTAGTATTCACCTGTTTAGTCACAGAGTAAATATGCTCTCCTTCGCTATTAAATCTACAAACAAATGCCAGATTTTGCTCAGGAGTAGGCATTCCTTCCCAAACTTTCGAAGTCAAGCAAGACCCTGCAATCACAATATCGCCATTGTTAGCAACTACCATATTGAACCCAGAAAGATCAACAGAATACAATTTTCCTTTATATAAATCTTTGAAGTTTAATGTCTTTTTCCAAAGTAGGTTCCACTTGTTATCAAACTTATAGAGATAATATAAAGAGTCATTAAAATAAGCTATGCCATAAAGTACATTATTCTTCTTATCAAGAGAGAAATTCATAGCATTCAATGGATCATATTCATAAAAATCTCTTAATTCGGAGTCATTAGTAAAAGCTGATTCAAGAAGCTTTTTTTCCAAAGAATCACCATCAGCACTAAACTTCATACCATAGATTCTATAGTTCCAGTTGCGTAATCCACCTTCATCTTCATTATTTTTGAAACCTTTGAAATTATAAATTGTATAAAAATTGCCATCGCTATCTTGTTCTAACTTTCCATTTTTACCTGCACTAAAAGCTGGTGGCGAAACAGAACTAAGCTCACTTGTATCTCCCTCAGGGTAAATATTATTCCTGTATTTTTTCTCTAAGACAACTTGCCCTTCTTTGTCTATCTTTACGAAGTTATACCATAATCTATAATTCTCATAGTAGTCGTCCATCATTTCTATATATGTACTAGAAAAATAGAGTTCGCCGTTGATATACTTCAGACCAGCTGGATTTGCAAATCTTTTAGAACGGTTATAATAATAACTCTTGATTAACTTCAGATCAGTATTCATCTGACTTCTATGTATTCCTTTGTCACCAAAAAGTCCCTCAGTTAATGCAAAGAACTCATATTCTGTATCAGTTCGAATCAAGGAAGCATCTGATCTTCTATAAGTAAAAAAAGGCAAAGGCTCACCACTTTGGGAGTCAAACAGTAAAACACTTTTTATAAAATTGAAGTTTCTATCAAGTATACTAATGTATAACTTCTGTTCATCTAAGTTTTCATTTTTAGAAGTACTTGTCATAGTCCAAATATGATCATCATCTAATAGCCCAAAGTAATAAAAGCTCATTTTATATCCTTGAAATTCAGGTGAATCAGGATAATATACTTTCATTTCCTCGGCATTCAGATAAACTACGCTGATCAACAATAATAATATGTATTTTAGAGTTTTCATAGGACACCTACTTTCCTGTTGGTTCTGGTGAATTATAAGGGTATGGATTTTTACAAGAAGCAAAACATCTAGTAACACCAAGTACTTTAAAATAATAGCCAGGAGGGATACCAAAATCAGGCATGATAGGATATCCAGCTGCACAATTGTGAGAAATTGGAGATCCCCAAACATCACCTTGTACTTCCACTTTCTTAGTTTTAGTATTGTAACATAATTTTACTTCATATTCACAACAAGCTTCTGTTACACATCTAGATTTTGCCACTTTTATCCGTTTAGGACATGAACACTCAGGACACCATGGGTTGTAATCAGTCTCATATACCCAATATGCTTCACAAGGAACCATTATACCAACAAAAACCTTTTTTGTTTTAGGGCAATAATAATAGTCATCTGGTTGCTTTTCTCTAGCTTCTTCAAAAATTTGTATCATCAACGCATATAATAATTGATTATCAAACCACTTATGAAAATCGTAAATATTATCTACGTCAATCAACTTTTTTCTAAGAACATCGCAAGCATCTCCTATTACACTATATGACATAATTTGCACATAGCACTTACCATTGCAAAAGGTGTAATAAGCTTCCACTTCGATTTTACAATCGGGATACTGAGGTATCGAAACTATTCGATTTACCTTAACCGGAAAACAATCATCATTACCACTAATGGCCGATATCTCACACCGAAGATCCAGTGCAGTCTGACTATATTGTTCTGTTTGAACATTATAATCCTGGGCAGTTGCAATATTAAAACTCAATATTGCTATAACTGCAAAAGCGAAAATATTAAGTACTTTCTTCATTGTACCATCTCCTATTTAAATGTTTAATAAAAATTGAATATATACATATATAGATGGACGTAC
>JBHADY010000216.1:0-7942 GCA_041855325.1 Ignavibacteriota bacterium | reverse complement strand
GGTATTTTTGAATAAGAGCCATCTTCATTTTCTTGGTATCCGAAGCCATCAGCCCCGATGACCGCACCAGAATGAATAATGCAATTATCGCCTATTTCGCAATCCTCATAAACAGATACATTTGCGTAGATAGTCGTATTTTTTCCTATTGTTACATTATCTGCTATCACCACTCCGGGCATAAGCACTGTATTTTCGCCTATAGAAACACAATCACCTATAGTGCAATTAGCTGATATATAAGCACTTGCGTGAATATTGCATTCATTGCCTATCACTGCACTTGCGTGAATGAAGGAGCGTCGTTTCTGCTTTTTCTTTTCATCAAGCAGAATGAGCAAGCTATTAAACGCATTTCGTGGATTATCCGCAAGCAGGAAGTTTTTATCTTTAATATCGTCTATGCCTTTGAAGCTATCGCTAATGATGATACAGCCTGCCTTCGATAAGTGAAGAAACTGCACATAGCGTTCATCAGCGAGAAAAGTTAAATCGGAGTCGCCAGCTTCTTCAATTCTATTAACACCGGTGATTAGCTTATTTGGGTCTCCGAGCACCTTGCATTCTATCATTTCTGCAAGTTCTCGTATGGTATTTGCTTCAACAAATTTCATATTTCGATATTAGTATTATAAGTAAAATATTGAATTACAGAAACTTATGGTCGTTTAAGTTCTTCTATTTTCTTTTCTTCTTTTAATTGCTCTATCAACTTCTCGTCTTCAGAAGTTGGAGCATTTACACTTGGAGCTTCGTCCTCTTTGGCTTCAGTTCTTCTCTTTCGAGTGCGCTTAGTAGGAGTTTGCTTAGATTGATTCTCCGGCGAATTGCGGGGATCACTCTTAATTTTATTTTCAAGCTCAGCTTCGAGCTCAGCTGTATTGACGCCGAGTTCTTTCAGAACCTTCAGCGTAATATCATACTTGAAATTGGTATAAGTAAGCGGCTGCTGAGATTTATCCCACACCATATCGAGGTTCATCATCGCAGCGACCTTCTGTATAGCCGCATAAATTTTCTCATCCACTGGTTGCAGTATGGCTTTTACTATCTTATCATACTCGCCACCAACGGCATACTTATCCTTAGCAAAATTCATTCTCTGAGTGCGAAGATCTCGCAATTCATTATCATTCTGTAGTCTTTCGTTCTCAGTCCAGATTAGGCGATTCTTCTTAATCTCGAATTCTTTTGCTTCGATTAATTGATCCATTTCCTTCAGCTCGCGCTTCCATTCATCGACTATAGTTTCAATGCGTTGGTCAGAGAGCTGTGCTTCTGGGAACTTTTCTCTAATTAGGTCTGTTGATACGAAAGCTATCTTCTGAGCCATTGCATCGAATCCCGCAAATATCACTATCGCACACGCAATAGCGCAGTATTTCATTAGTTTTTTCATATAATTACTATTACCTATTATAGTTAAAAATATGTATCAATTAATCATATATTATAAGATTAGAGGAAGCGATTAAACTAAATCGCCCCCTCAATTTGGATTATTATTTACCACCTGTTTTCATTTTGTCAATTACTTTGAAAGTAATATCGAATTTTTCTTCAGAGTAAAGAAGACCAGCATTAGCTTTGTCTAATACGAAGTTATACTTTTCAGCTTTAGCAACTGCATCGATAGCATCGGTTACTTTTTTTCTGATTGGTTCAAGGTATTCATTTCTCTTCACGTTGATTTCGCCAAATCTAGCATCTCTGTATTGATATAAATTTTGTTCAGCTTGGCGGATAGCATCTTCTTCTTGCTTTTGTTTATCAGCAGACATCATTCCTCTTTGTTTTTGGTATGCTTCAGCTTTAGCAAGCAAGTTTTGTTGCATAGTCTGCAGAGTGTCTTGATATGCTTTTTGCATATCTTTCAATACTTTGTCAGCAGAGAGAGCTTCTGGCATTTCGCGAACGATTTTTTCCACGTCGCACACAGCTATTTTAAGACCTTGAGCGCTTGCATTTTCATTTGCGAACACACCAAGTAAAGCCACTGCCAATACAAATATTATTTTTTTCATTGAGTAAAACCTCTTTAGTTTATTATTAATTTGTGAATATTTATTTTCTATTTCAATGTTTAGTATAATTATAGTCTATTATAATTATAGTCTATTACTGACCATTCAAGTGGAAGAGGAACTTCCAGCCCTGAGGCGATGCGCTTCCGCGTTCTGGGTCGAAGCCATAACCATAGCTGAAGCCGATGATACCAATAGGGTTCATCATCAATTGAATACCCACGCCGGCAGCCCTATTGAGTCTGAACGGGTCAGTAGAATCTAAGTTTTTCCAAGTGTTACCAGCTTCTGCGAAGAGGAACACGAAAATAGGCATTTGCCCTTGTGATACAGCAAATCGAAGCTCTGCCACGTGCTTAAGCATCACTCGTCCGCCGCCTTGCATACCCACCTTAAGGTCAGAATAACCTCTTAGAGGCACTACTTCATAGCCACCAAGACCATTACCACCCATTCTGAAGAGTTCAATAGGAGAAATAGCATCTAAATACTTAAAGCTATGCACATAACCCCAATTTGTAGAGAGGTGGAAAATCAGCTTATCCATTCCTTCAATCTGCAGAATAGGTTCGTTAAACTCATAGTTAAAGGTAGTCTTTAAATAGTCAGTTTCGCCTATGCCTATACCACCCATCGCCCAGTTAAGACCGAGGATGAAGCGAGAACCCGCAGTCGGGAAGAACGGGCTATTCAAGCTGGAACGAGAGATAGTCTGTCCTATAGTTATTTCAGAATATCTACCCATACGGTACAGCTCGCTGAAGAAGCCTTTTGCATTGGAAACATCATTCATTTGCACTCTGAAGCTCCAATCAGCACGGAAGTAATCATCTGGCCATTTTAGTCTGCGTCCCATATTGATAGCAGCACCGGTACGGCGAGAATGGTAATCAATGTAGTTTTGACGTGCGTCGAACAAGTTAAATCCTACGGAAATCGGCAGGTCAAAGAGCCAAGGCTCCTGCAAGCCGAGCGAAAGGATTTGAGAAAAGCCGAATCCATTCTCATAGTTAAAGTTTAGAATTTGCCCGCCACCACCTTTTAACGGTTCAGAAAGAGAAAAGTTACGCGCTGTAATGCCTATGGAAGCAGTCAAACCGTAAATACCGGCATAGCCGATGGAAGCGTTAATCGTTTCAGTTGATTGCTCTTCCACATTATAGGTAATATCTACGTTTTCTTCATCAATTGGATTCACCTTAAATTTATAAAGCGACTCAGGAGAGAAGTAGTTAAGCATTCCAAGGGAACGCACGCTGCGGATAATAGCAGAACGAGAGAAGTAATCGCCCGGACGTGTGAATAGCTCGCGGCGTATTACTTTGTCCTTAGTCTTCGAGTTTCCTACTATATCCACGCGACGCAACTTCACTCTTTTTCCTTCATTCACTCTAAGGTAAACATCTATAGAATCGGCAGTTACGCGTTTTTCTCTTTTATCTATCTGAGCGAACATATAACCATTATCATTATAGAGGGAAAGTGCATCAGTAAATTCTTGATTTACCGAGATATTCGCCTGCATTTTTTCTTGGTCATAAACTTCGCCTTTTTTAAAATCTAATCTACGGATAATTGCCTCAGTAGAGAACACTGTATTACCCTCTGCTTCTATATTTCTTAAGAAGTATCTATTTCCTTCATTTACAGTAACTTCGATGTGCACAGCTTCATTAGCTTCATCGAAAATAAGAGTATCGCTTACTATATAAGCATCAATAAAACCCTCTCTTTTGAAGAAGGAGATAAGTTTTTCCTTATCGTCAGCATATTCCTGAGTATCGAATTTCGCGGAGCGCCAAATCTGCCACCATTTCTTTGTATGAGTTTTATCGAAAGCATCTTCTAATTCACTATTAGTGAAGTAAGTATTTCCTTTGAAAGTAACGCTTTGCGTATAAAATTCCACACCCTCATCTATATTAAGCTCTATATTTACGAACTGGTTAGTGTCCGTCGGGACTTCCTTCATTTCAATTTTCGTAAAGAATAGATCTTCCTTCTTGTAAGCAGCTTTCAGGTCTCTTTTGGCGACGTATAAGTCCCAAGGAGAGATTAGCTCCCCACGTACTTTATTAAACTCTTTTCTTACTTCTTTTTCACTAAGTTCTTTATTTCCATTAATGATAAGGTTGCTTAAGCGATTAAACTCCTTCACCTTAATAGTTAGGAATATACCCACTGGGGTTACCCTATCCACCTCTATACTTACATCGGAGAACTGCTTTCTTCCCCAGAGGTTTTTCACTGCGAGCTGCAGTTTATTATCACCCGGAAAAACTATAGACTCACCAGTAATGAGTCCGCTAACGGTGATAATAGTGCTTTCATCGGCGAAGACATTTCCCTCCACGGATACACCAGCGATAGTGTATGTATTTTCTTGTGGTGTTTGCGCATTAGCGTTTAATCCGAGAAGAAGAATCAGGAATATGTATATTAACTTAAGATTTAATCGCATTTACTACTCTCTGTAAAAAAGATAAATTTGCATTAGGGCTATTTTCGTCTTGCACCTGCGCAGAGGTCTTTCCGAATCGTCTTTCGCGAGTCAGATAGTTCAATATAGCTTCATATAGGTCTTTGCTATTGAAGTCTGGCCAATACTTATCAGTGATGAAAATCTCTGAATAAGCCATTTCCCATAACAAGAAGTTGCTTAGACGCATTTCCCCACTTGTACGAATAAGCAGATCTGGGTCTGGAGTTGCCTTTGTGCTTAGGTAGTTAGAGAATGTGGATTCATCTATTTCGCTTGGGATTAATTTGCCATCTTTGGCATCGTTAGCAATTGATTTTACGGCATTTAGTATATCCCATCTGCTGGAATAGCTTAGAGCTAAATTAAGCTGGAGGCCATCATTATCTTTAGTTTTTTCGTGAGCGTCGGCTAATAGCTTTTGAGCTACTCTCGGCAGAGATGAGAGCTCTCCGATAGCACCGAGTTTCACTTTATTGTGGTGTAGCTCATCTACCTCTTGTCGCAGGTATTGCTCAAGGAGGTTCATAAGTACGTTTACTTCCACAGAGGGACGTTTCCAATTTTCCACGGAAAACGCATATAGCGTAAGGTATTTAACGCCAATTTTCGATGCAGCTTTTACTATATCGCGAATAGCTTCCACGCCCTGTTTATGTCCCATTGCACGTGGCAGAGATCGACTGGTAGCCCATCTGCCATTGCCATCCATAATAATGGCAATATGCTTAGGGAAGTTATCCATTTCTCCGAACTTTTCTATAAGGATTATTTCTTCCTCTTGCAGTTCAGAAGTCCAGTTTATTTGCTTATCTTTTTTCAATTATTATCTTCGATTTATTTCTAAAAATATAACTAAAACTGATATATTTTACCCTATTTTGCAAACTACTAAAATACTAATTTTACCGCTATTTTCAAAAAATTATATTACTTAGCAAGGGATTTTTATCCCCATTATTATTCCATTATTAGCAATAAAACATTATATTTGCATTCACGAAATTTCGACAGCTAATCACACAGCTATGTATACGATGAAATCACATATTTGGACACAAATAAAAGATAACTAACTTATGATAGTAAAAAAAGATAGCGATATAATCTCCACATATACAGTGGATTCCTCTAACTTCAAAGGATATGCAGATGCCGTGTATATACCCGAAACAGTGGAAGAAGCCTGCCAACTCATAAAAGAAAATTACGAAAAGGATACTCAAATTACCTTCTCTGGTGCGGGAAGTGGTCTTGCCGGCGGTCGCGTCGCCCAAGGCGGGATAGTCCTCTCCTCTGAAAAGCTGAATAAAATTCTAAACTTCGAAGCGGAACGCAAACTGCTCACCGTGCAGCCAGCCGTTACAACTGGTGAGATATCCGACTTCCTCGAAAGTAAGGGCTTCTTCTTGCCTCCTAACCCAACGGAACGCACTGCAAGCATAGGCGGGAACGTAGCCACAAACGCCTCTGGTTCTCGCACTTACTTATATGGTCCCATGCGTAACTCCGTGCAGGCAATCAAAGTATGCCTAAAAGACGGAGATACCCTCACCCTCGACCGCAGCGTTGAAGTGCCAAATGACGGCACTAACTATATTCTTAAAACTGATGGCAATAGCGAGCTTCGTCTGCCGATTTTGGACTATACAATCCCAAACTTCAAGCACGCAGCCGGCTACTACTATAAACCCGGAATGCACCCAATCGACTACTTCATCGGAGCGGAAGGCACTCTCGGATTCATACACGAAGTAACCCTTTCAGTTATTGAAAAACCGGAAAACGTGCTCGGACTCATCATCTTCTTCGACGACATAGAAAAGTGCATTTCCTTCGTGGAAGCACTGCAAGCAAAGAAAGTGGAATACTCCGACCCAAGCTATAAGACTCTTGCGGACGTGAACCCTCGTCTCATTGAGTTCTTCGATTTCAATAGCCTTAATATGCTACGCGAGAAGTATACTCATTTAAACGAAAATGCACAAGCAGCAATTTGGGTCGAACAAGAGATCTTCTCCAATGAGGACGAAATCATCGGTGCTTGGTATGAGCTAATTGGTGAATACACCGAGCTTATCGATGATACTTGGGCAGCACAAAGCGACGATGAACACATTAAATTCCGCGATTTCCGCCACACTCTGCCAGAGAAGGTATATGAGAAGATTACTCAAAATAACCAGTATAAAGTAGGCGTAGATGGTGCGGTGCCTCCGGGAAGACTTCGCGATTTATACCACTTAATCGATGCCAATGTAAATAAATATGAGCTCGACAGAGTGATATATGGGCATATTGGCAATAACCACCTGCACGGCAATGTTTTCTATACTAACGAAAACGAAAAGCATAATGCCCAAGCCTTCTACGATGATACTTTAGAAGTGATAATAAGCTATGGTGGTACTGTGTCCGCTGAGCATGGAATCGGCAAGCTAAAGATTAAGTACCTATACGATATGTTCGGCGAAGAGGTAATCTCGCAAATGAAGAAGCTTAAGCTGGCAGTGGATAATAAGCTGTTATTCAATCGTGGTAACTTATTCAAAAGCTAATACTTAGATAAGACTAATACTTAATTAAGACTAAATATAAGAAAAGCGACCAAAATGAGGTCGCTTTTTCTCTTTTAAGTTTTAGTAGAGACTTAACTTGCGATAATGGATAAGAATTCGCTGGATTTCTTATATTCAGCCTCTAATTCAAATGTAAATTTCTCGAAGTCGAGGTCATTAAGCTCAGGATATTCTTTAGTTATTATCTGCCAGCAGGAAGTCTCTGGAAATGAAATAGAACCAATGCCTTCATTAATGCCCGCACCCCAAAGTTCGCAAAGTATATCAGCGAAGCGCACTACGGACACCACTAATGGATCTGAATTTGCATTTTCTGGAGTATTGTGCTTTCCAATAACTTCCACTAAGTCATCAGGCAATTTCCAAAGTTTCGCTATAGCCTCGCCTACTTCTAAGTGATCAACTCCGAAGACTATTCTCTCTGCTTCTATGTCTAGCATCCCCTTTTCGGTAACCATAGTATCAGCTTTGAAGTACTTCTCCGCGTCGTATTGCAGCATTGCAATTTTACCAATATCGTGAATAAGCCCGCCGAGGAATTCAATTTCCTTAAAGTTCTTATTAATACGAGATGAAATAGCCTTTGCAGTAATCGCAGTACAGGACGAGTGCCACCAAAATCTATCCATAAACTCTGATGCTTTGCCTTTCCCTTTAATCAATAGACGAGAGAAGATAGACACCCCAATCACAATATTCGTAAGTCTATTAAGACCAAGTGTTATGATAGCTTGGTGAATAGAGGAAATATGCTGTTTAATTCCATAAATCGGCGAGTTTGCCACTCTTAGTAGCTTTAGAGTTAGAGATGGGTCAGCCTCAATAATTTTGGAAATTTCACTTATGCTAACATCATCATT
>JBHADY010000215.1:0-5299 GCA_041855325.1 Ignavibacteriota bacterium | reverse complement strand
CATTAATAGGAAGCCTATCATCCAAGCGAATGCCATCTTTGGGTCTCTCCAGAAGTGGAAGAACATACCGAGCAAGCCGAATAAGAGCGGAATCGCGAAGAATCGCACTGGATATTCACTTGCATAAGATGACTTATAGTTTAATAACTCTGCATCAGTTTTATCTATGAATGCGAAGGAAGCATCGCGCACGTCGCTGGAGCGACCCACGAAGTTCCACATAAAGTAGCGAACATACATATGGTTAATTTGGTATTTGAACATATAGGCAAGTTCGCCAGCAGTATTTACGTCAGAGAAATCTGGGTAAGCATATTCCACGCCATCAGTTCCACGCACAGGTTTAGTTGTTGGTGGATACCATTCGCCATAGATATACTCGCCTTTTTCATCGCGAGAGTTATAGATTTGCATCTTAGTTTCATCTTGGAAGTCAGTTCTGCGGGGCCACATTCTTTGGTCGCCATATTGCTCACGTCCTAAGTATGAAGTAAGAGAAGTAAAGTTCTTAGGTTCGTTTTCGTTCATTGGAGGGTTAGAGTTTGAACGAATGAGAATCTGAGTATAAGTAGTATAACCGAATAACATAAGCAGGAATGCCATAGTAGTAAGCTTAAGTATATCTTTTTGCTTTTTATGCCCCCAATAGTGCAGGAAGCCCACACAGATTATACCGAGAATAGTTAATACTACGAATACATTACTTGTGTATAGGTATTGTCTAAGTTCATTTTTGATTGGGAAGTGTCCGCCCAAGAGAGCTGGTATCCACTTCACGATGCCCGGATATACTATGAAGAAAAGTACCACAGCGAGCACACCCATTTTAATGAAAGAGCCAATGCTGAAAGTGTATTTTCTGAAGTATACTACCCAAACTATAGAGAAGATAGTGAGGATAGCTAGCAGGTGCACACCTGTGGATAGCCCAATAAGGTATGCGATTATCATTAAGTACTTTTCGTTGCCTTTTTCGTCTGCTTTTTCGTTCCAAAGCATCATTAAGTACATAATTAGCGATACGAATAGTTGCGAGAATGCATAAACTTCGGATTCAACGGCGTTGAACCAGAATGTATCGCTGAAAGTAAATGCCAATGCACCGACAAGGGCAGAGCCATAAATAGCAATGTAATCGCTATCGCCTAATTCTTCTTTATTCTTGAAATTTAGTATTACTTTCACTGTGATTAAGTAAAGTAATAATATTGAAAGGGCGCTAACCACCACAGACATCATATTAATTCTCCAGCCTATATCGCCGAACGGAATGATAATCTGGAAGAGCTTACCGAACATCAAGAAGAGCGGTGCTCCCGGTGGGTGCGGAACCTGTTGCCATACTGAAGCTGCGGAGAACTCGCCGCAATCCCAGAAAGGCACTGATGGCTGCACGGTCATAGTATAAGTAACCATCGCAACCAAGAATGAAATAAATCCAAAGATTCTATTCATTAACTTACGATTCATTGGAATTTTACCTGAAATTTATTTAACATATATTATATTCGATTATATAGTTTTGTGTAGTATCTGTAGATATACTATTATGCACAATCAATTTTATCCAGATAGCAAATTATGATATACATACAATTACGCACTATCAATTTTATCCAGATAGCAAATTTTGATATACATACAATTACGCACTATCCGAAACGGCAAAAATACAAATTTTATATGAAATATAAGCTATGTTTTTCAATAAATAATACATAAAATCGCCTGCCTATAGCCCTATATACCATAATCAATAAAAAATAACAAAAAGTCAAAAATTCTTAGCCTATATTTTCGTTTATATACAACTATAATTAAAGATTAACATAACCATTCATTGCCATATAGATGACTTTTTTTAATCCTAATGTGCTGTTCGCTTTGGTTGCTGCGGGAATACCCCTAATCCTGCACCTTCTGAACCTGCGAAAGCTAAAGAAAATAGAGTTCTCTTCGCTTAAATTCCTAAAGGAACTACAGAAAACTAAGATAAAAAAGCTGAAACTGAAGCGTCTGCTTCTGCTTATTCTGCGTACTTTGGTTATTGCTTGCATAGTGATTGCCTTTGCTCGCCCGGCGATTAATAGTCATCTGCCGCTTTTGGGCAATTATGCTCATTCGGGTGCGGTTATCCTGCTGGATAACTCCTCCAGTATGAACGTCTCCGATGAGTATGGCAATAGGTTCAACCAAGCGAAGAACACCGCACGCGCCATTCTTTCCACTATGAAGGAGGGCGACGAGGTGGCTATCCTGCCAATGGCGAATAGCATTAACGCGACGGAGAAGATGCTCTCACGCAATAGCGAGCTCGTGGCGAAGGAGATTGATAAAATACGAATTTCGCCTTCTGCTGCGAACTTAGAGAATTCCATTCGCTCTGCTGAGCATTTGCTTAAGTCTTCGCATAATTTCACTAAGGATATTTACCTCGTTAGTGATTTTCAGAATAATATTTACGATAGCGAAATCAATGATTCTATTAAATTTGCCAGCGATATAGCGAACTATTTCGCTTTTCCTATAGGCAATAAATCTAAAGCCCCGCTGCAGAATGTCTCTGTGGATACGATTAACCTGATTAGTGCGATCTTACAGCGCGAAAAGCCGGTGGAAGTGGAAGTAACGCTGACTAATCACTCCAACTCCGCAGTGAAGGCACTCGCCGTGGCTATGTATTTTAATAAAACTAAGGTATCTCAGAAGAATGTGGATCTTCAGCCGGGCGAGAAGAAAACTGTACTTATCTCGGCTATGCCGCAATCTGCAGGCATTAACGCTGGAAAGATAGAAATAGAAAGCGACGCCTTAGACGAGGATAATGCGGCTTATTTCGGATTTATTCTGCCGGATTCTCCAAAGGTGGCGATAGTCGGCTCTAAGGCTAACTTCCTGAAGATGGCGCTGGGCACTCAGCTATATAATAAGACTTTGGTTAATGTAAGTGACTATCAATCTAATGCATTGACTTCATTGGACTTAACCCGCTTCGATGTAGTGATAGTAGCAGGCGGAACCCTGCGTACGGAAGACTTCGCACGAATTAAGCAATACCTGCAAACTGGCGGCTCTGTGGTGCTTTTCGCCAATAGCGACACCCCACGCGACATAATGAATAATGGTTTTGCTCAACTTGGAATGGGGCAGGGCGCAGAGAAGTTGTTCTCTGACGACTCGCCGGCTCAATTCACTGAGCTGGACAAGAACCACCCCATCTTTAAAGGTGTATTCAAAATCAATAATGATAATAAAGAGATAGTCGAAAGCCCGAAAATCACGAAAGCAGTCGTGGCGAATGGCGGCTTAGAGGTGATTAAAATCCCCGGTGGTGCGTTTATGAATGAGCTGAAAGTGGGCGAAGGCAAACTGATTTACTATGCCGTTACGCCTGATAATCTGTGGAGCAATCTGCCATTTACTGGGCTGTTCCCGGCTATGATGCACCGCACTGTGTCCTATATGTCGTCTAATCAAGAGGCTGGTAAGAGCGTTATTGCTGGTTCGTCCATAGTGCTGAATGTGCCTAAGAAGTTCGATGCATACAGCAATTTTAAAATTATCGACCCGAATAATAATGAAAGATTTGTGCAAGTCTCCAGCCTGAATGCAGGGAATGTCATCTCGCTTGAGAACTTGGATATTGCAGGAAATTACCGCATTTATACTTTGAATAAAGAGGGCGTGGCTATCGTTTCGGTGAATACGCTGAAGTCAGAATCTGAAATTAAGTATTACGATAAGTCTTTATTAGATAAATACTTAAAGTCTATAAGCAGTGATAAAGTGAACATCCAGCATATAGACAATATCAGCGACCTGAGCAAAGAGCTGACCGCTGCCCGCCTCGGAAGCGAGCTGTGGAAGGTGTTCATCGCTTTGGCTGTGCTTTTCCTTATTGCAGAGATGTTCGTAGCTAAAAATACTAAACTTGAAACTGAGGACTTGGATTAATTGAGTGAAACAGATAAAATATTATCTATAAGTAATCTAAGTGTTTGGTTTGACGATATAGATATTCTTACGAATATTAACTTCTTCGCCTTGCACGGAGAGTATATTTCCATAGTTGGACCCAACGGAGCTGGCAAGTCCACGCTGATTAAGACCATTGCCGGATTGAATAAACGTTTCACCGGGGAAATCAAAATCTTCGGAATGAACGCCAGCGATCTCCCCCCAGAGAAGTTCGCATACGTCCCCCAGCTGAAGACGCTCGACAGGAACTTTCCCGCTATACTCATTGAACTTGTCGCCTCTGGCATAAACAAAAAATGGAGTTGGCACCTAAGCAAAGAACAAAAGGATAAAGCTATGAAAGCCATTGAAAAAGTGGGACTTAGCCATATTGCTACTCGCAGCTTGAATGCACTTTCCGGTGGCGAACTCCAGCGTGCATACTTGGCTCGTGCCATAGTCAGCAGACCTCAACTCCTCCTGCTTGATGAGGTCTCCACAGGTGTTGATACCAAAGCCGAGGCGGATTTAATCTCTCTAATCGAAGACTACAAAAGCTCTAATAATGCGACTATACTCGCTATCACGCACGACTGGAACACGGCTTATCACTACTCCGATAAGGTGCTGATGATAAACAATGAACAGTTCTGCTTCGATGTGCCTAGCGTCGCTTTCTCTGAGGATAATCTGCGTAAGCTCTTTGGGCATATAGGACATAAGCATAATATGAAATTCGGAGGACACCAGCATAATGACTAATGACATCCTCGAAATACTCGCCATGCCATTTATGCAGCGCGCATTTGCTGCCGGCGTTTTAGTCGCAATTATGAGTGCCTTCCTCGGACCTTTCATCGTTCAGCGAAAGATGAGCTTCTTGGGCGATGGCTTGGCTCACGCTGCATTCGGCGGCGTGGCGCTGGGATTACTCCTCGGCTTCGAGCCAATTTATATCGCAATTCCATTCACGCTTCTTACTTCGCTTGGCATCACCTGGATTAAGGACAGGACAAGCATAGAGCAGGACACCTCGATTGGGATTTTCTTCGCGGTGAGTGTGGCTTTGGGGGTGGTTTTTCTCGCTCTGAAGGATAGTTACACAGTAGATGCGTATGCCTATCTTTTCGGTTCGATTTTGTCCATCTCGTCCTCGGATGTACTCGTTTCATTGTTTATGACTATAATCACATTACTTGCTATGCTAAGGTATTGGAAAATATGGGCTTATAGCACTTTCGATAGAGAGCTGGCAATAGTGGATAAAGTCAAAGTCGTGCGGGCAGATATGATGCTTTCTGCGATAATCAGCTTGGTTATAGTGCTCTCGGTTAAGCTCGTG
>JBHADY010000214.1:0-3560 GCA_041855325.1 Ignavibacteriota bacterium | reverse complement strand
CCATTTTGCCGATAGCAGTTTCAAGCAGAGATTTAGCTTTTTCTTTATCATTCAGCTTAACATAAGCATCACTTACATAGGTATAGCTTGAATAGTTAGTTGGGTCTTCTTTAATTGCTTCTTCGAAAACTACAGTTGCTTCTTCGAATTTTTCAGCAAAAATATAAGATAAACCTAAGTAGTATTTAATTTTAGGAGTTAGAGAATCCTGAACTACTTCATTTCTTAATTTAAGATAATTAATAGCAGACTCATAATCCTTCATATTGATAGCCAAAGTACCATATCTCATAAGACCGCTTGGTCTGTTTTTATCAACAGCTACCACGTCAGCATAAGACTTAATAGCAGTTAATGTATCGCCAGATAGGAAGTAAGCATTTGATAAGTTTTCTAAGTGGTCAGCAGTTAAAGGACCGTCAGATTTGCAAGCTTTGTATGCTTCCACTGCTTCAGCGAATTTTTGAGTTTTGTATAAACACTCAGCACTCCAAACCATCACTCTTGACTTAACAGAGTCGATTTCCTGAGCCACTATGCGAGCATTTTCGATAAGTGGTTCGCAAGCATTCACATTGTATAATGCTTCTACTAAGTAGTAACGAGCGATTGAGTGGTCAGTTCTCAGCTGAACATACTTATTTAAGTATATTGCAGCATTTTCCCATGCTTCAGCTAAGTAGTAAATTCTACCAGCTTCCCAGAATGCTTTTGCGTTCTTTGGGTCTTTATTCGCTACGATTTCCCATTGGTTAAGCGATTGGTTATAGTATTCATTCTTAAGTTCTTTGTCTTCTTCTTGCCGAGCAAGTTGATACATAGAAGACGCTAAGTTAATTCTCGCATCGATGTTAGTCTCTTCGAGTTCGAGGGCTTTTTTATAGTTATCCACAGCTAAAGAATACACTCTTTGAGCATAATAAAGGTCAGCGAGGGCAATCCAGCCAGCTGGGAGTTTTTCGTTCATTTTTTGTGCTTTTCTGATTTCAAGGTCAGCCTTATTTAAGTCGCCTTTTTTCAGATATGCTTGACCAAGCGCCAAGTTATTAAGAACGTTATTTTTTTCGTCTTTAATCGCTTTATTGATAATATCAATAGCTTCGTCGTGCTTACCTACTTCAGAATAAGCCTTAGCTAATTTGCGTCTGATGTTATTATCATCGTCATCAAGTTTGTATGCTTTTTCATACATCACCACAGCAGAATCTGGCATAGCGAGTTCGAAGTACACATCGCCCGCCATAACAAACACGTCTTCATCTTTTGGTTTTTGAGTAGTCGCAGCAGTGATTACTCCACGTGCCTGAATATAATCTTTTTCCTTAAGGAATTTCTTTAGATCATCTACAGGATCTGCGAAAAGCTCTGAAAAACCAAGCGCCACAAGGGCTATTGCGAATAGAAATTTAAACTTCATTTATTTATCCTTTTGTTATTAAATTTTTCGAATTAATGTATACTAATCTTGGACTAAACGAATTTGTCAATCTTGAACTAGTCTTATCTGTCCGAACCCCGGCACTATGTCGATTGAGTTAAAATAGTTCTGCGCCTTGCCATTTTTGCAAATATAACGCAGGTAAGCAGAAGCTGCATCTACTTTGCTATCATAGAGATAGATATAGTGGTTTAGTCTATAAGGATAGAAACCACGCACTATATTCGCTTGATGCACGGAAACGGGATACTGATACTTGCCAGTGCTATCAACGAAGCTAACTTGCACAGCGCGCAATTCCGGCTCGTGATAAAGCTGAGACAAATACCCCACCCCAATAGCATTCTTATGTGTTTTTACGTACTGCTTCACGGAGTCCGCTGTAGAGAAATATTTCAATTCTTTCGCGATTTGTTTTCCTTCGAGTATCATTTTCTTTAGGTTAAAGTATTCAGAGGAAAGGTGCGAATTGCAGGCGATTTCACTTATTCCGCAGTTCGGATAATACTTAGTAAAGTTCGAACTTGGATTAGTGAAGATATCCTTCAGCTGCCTATCGGTAATAGTATCAAGGTTATTACCCGCATGAACGTAGAACACCAAAGCATCGTGTGCGATGACTTCCCTTGGGAAAGCAGGCACGTTGAACGCCTTCATCAGGGAGTCTTCCTTATCGCTATATTCGCGAGAAAGAATGATAACCTGTGCCTCTCCGGCTAATAGCTTTGCCATAGCATTATGTGCTACGGTCGGCAGCAACTGTATCTTCAACTGGTAGTTAATTGAATCAAACTCAGCTGTCGGCACGCTAATCATCTTTGATATAGCTTCGTCGCAGTAGACTTTGATTTCAGTTTCAGGCGGCATTCCGTTTTGGTCGGAGTTTCCGCCGCATCCAGCCATCGCAATAAGCGTGAACATGATTAATATTACTTTTTTCATTTTATTATGAAGAGTTTAACACACCTCTTTTAAGGGCATACTCTTTCGATATATGCGCTTAAAAGAGGCGAGGAAATTAATCCTCGTCCTCTTGCATTTCTTTAAGATGCGCCCTATAGGTTACTATTCTAAACACGCCCCATAGCACGAAAATCAGTCCCATCACCTGCACCACGAATGGCTCGGTATTCGGTATAGTAACAATATCGAGCAGGAATACCACTCCAATTACTATAATCAGGATTCGCACAGCGTAGTTTAGTATATTCATTAACATAGAGTTAGCCTATTTTAATCTGAACACTACAGGGATAGTAAGCCAGCTGCCCACAGGTTGGTTATTTTGAATACCTGGAGAAAAAGTAGTTTGCATAATTGCTTCTTTCGCAGCGTTATTAAGTGTAGTAGATGGGCTGTCTCTGATTACCACTTTAGTTGGTTTACCAGTTTTGCTAATCCAAATACTCACTTGCACAGTACCTTCGATACCAGCTTTTTTAGCTACTTCAGGATAAACTATGTTTCTTGCAAGTTCGCCTGGGTCGAAGCTTGGACGTTTTTCCATAGGAACGAATTCGTCCATATCTTCTGTTCTAGCTTCTTCTTTCTTTACTTCCACCACTTGAGCAGGTTTTTCATCGAAAGAGATGTTAGTAGGCAGAGCGTCGATATTAACGATTTGCCCAGTTTCACTCTTAAGTGATGATTCGATTTGCGAGAAGTCCGCAAAGTCTTTAAGTTCTGTTACCTCTGCATCAGGCACAGGCACAGGGTTACCTGCTTTAGCGATAGTCGCAATATCTACGTCTTCCGGAGGTGCTTCCTGCGTAGCAACTTGTTCTTCACTTGAAGCTTGATCTTGCATAGGTGTTTGCATCACGATTTTAGAAACCGGAGGCGCTGCCATTTTTACTTCTTTCTTTTCTGTTGCCTTGGACAGACCGAAGTAAAGTATTGCAATAAGTAATATACCAGCGCAAGTGTATAAAAAGCCTCTATAAGTGTATTTTCTAATCCACACCTTAAGTTCTACTGCACCGTACGTAGAAGGGGGTGGAACATTTATATAAGAGTTACTCATATTACAGTCCTTCTATTGATTGTTTATCTTCATCTGTGAATTTACCAAAAGTAAACCTTCTCTTTCTTTCGTAAGGTTTGCCGGTTTCAGGATCTGTAT
>JBHADY010000213.1:0-4403 GCA_041855325.1 Ignavibacteriota bacterium | reverse complement strand
TGGATGCTAAGTCTCAAATAGCTCTAATCATACACGTGGATTCTCGCTATGAAGACAAGCGAATTGATATTTTCTTCTATCACAAAGATGGCGATGTTGAAGGCAAAGCAATAGCCAACACTCTCTATAAAACCATAAAGGAAAAGTATGAGGCGCACCAGCCCGGACGTGGATATTATGGTTCTATCTCTGCTCGCGACTTATTAGAAATACGCAAAACCATACCTCACCCCGTGTACATAGAACTTGGTAATATACAGAATCCGAGCGACCAAATACGCTTCATTAATCCTGACAACCGCCAAGCATTAGCTAATTGGATAGTTGATGGACTAATTAAACACGCACAAAAATAGTAATTCCCAACATATACGATAAAACAAAATGAAACGCACACTATACATATTCGTACTAATTCTTTCGCTTAGTGTGCTGATGCAATGCACTAACCCCTTTGCACCACGTCTGCTCGACAATTCAGATATGCTCTCTGCCACTGGCAACCAAAGAACAGTGGAAGGACTCTTCCAGAACTTCTCTTACGCTTATCAGTATAAAGATACACTGATCTACGGTAAGCTCTTTGCCGATGACTTTACCTTTATCTTCCGAGACCACGAAAAAGGCATAGACAAGACTTGGGGACGCGCCGAGGAAATGTATATCGCGAATAATATGTTTAAGAATATCGTAAGTGCAGAGCTACTTTGGAATGCAAGTTCGCAGCAGGTGGGCGATTCACTATTGCTGGATGTATCCCGTGCCTTCTCCCTAAAGTTAGAGATTAACCCTGCTGACATAATCAATGTATATGGGCGTGCTGTGCTTAGAATGAAACGACAAAGCACGGAAGATGATTGGAAAATTATCTCGTGGAGAGATGAATCGACGTATTAATTTCACTTTTTTTTGCATTATGTGCGTTTTTTTCGCATTTTTTTGTAATTTTGCATATACTAACTTCGTATTAATGAATATATAAAAGTACAACAATATTTTGGATTTATAAAATGAAATATTTAGCAATAATAACATTTGCAATATTTACTTTCGGATTCGGTATGGCAAAAGCCGACCCTAAAATTGAAGTAGTCGGTGGCGATACATATAACTGGGGTGTGGTGAAACCATCGCAATCACCACTAAAAGCTAAAATCGTTATTAAGAACGTAGGGACAGACACTTTAAAGATTACTGAAGTGCGTCCGGGCTGCAGTTGCACAAGCTCACCTATTAGCAAAAAAGAAGTTGCTCCGAAGGACACTGCAAGTATGATGGTTACTCTGAACGTAGGTTCTACTAAAGGCGATGTAACTAAATCTGTTAAAGTAGTTAGCAATGACCCAACAAACGGCACTATGTACGTTTTCCTTAAGGCAAACGTATTCTATCCAATCAGCTATGGTCCATATCAATACTTTGTATTTAACGATTTACAAGTTGGCAAAGAATCAACTTCTAAATTGACTATAACAAACAATACAGAAGATTCAATTACCCTATCAAACTTTGAATTAAGTCCAGATATCTTCGTTCTAAACGTAATGGGTAAGAAAGTTCTCGGACCAAAAGAATCATTCGAGTTTGTGCTTAAATGCGTACCACAAAAGACTGGTATTATGAATGGAAATTTAAAATTTAGCACTAGCGATCCAGAAGCTAAGCAAATGCACATACAGATTTATGGAACTGTAAAGGAATCACAAATTAACGTTTCCCCAGCAGGAAAATAATATTTTACTAATACTAAAGTGAAAAGGCGATAATCTTTATGTTATCGCCTTTTTTGTTTATTATGTTTATCTATTGATCTTATTGCTATTGTACTAATTAGTTTTATTCCTCGTGTTCATAGTACATTTTATAGAACTTGCCCTTGTCGTCTTCGCCCTGCTCGATTAGCTTTCTATCCCCGTGAACGTAGATGTGAAAGTTCTTGTCCAGCTTAATAATACTCTTAAGTATCTTTGCTTTCTTCTTCACGGCGGCTTCATTCAGCTCGAACTTATCTGGAATATCCGTTTGATTATCAATCTGAAAGCGTTTGCGGTAATTCTTGAAACTATCGACGATATCAGGTTGCTGAATAACATCATCGTGATAATCATGGAAGTCGAAATTAAGATTTTCCTTAAAGAAATCAAGCGACTTATTAAGTAAATCCGCTTGGTCTGCCTTGCTGATTTCATACTCTTTCGGCAATTCATTAACTACGAATTCCTTGCACATAGACATAACCGTATTTGTATTGAAATAGTCATTCTGTCTCTGTTTCACGTGAAGGAAATCATTAATCCAATACTGTGCTTCGGAGTTTCTGTTAGTTCTATCCACCACAGAGACGACATAGCCATTTTCTTTATCCGTATTGAATATCAGGCAACCTTTATCTAATTTATTCAGGTTTATGCCGCGCTCGCTAATAAGCTGGAAGCCACCAGCTGCTGTAATTACCTTCAGGAAATTATCCTTATTTTCCGATTTAAATAAACCCACAGCATCTAAGGTTTCGCCCTCTAAGATGCAATCCTTAAAGTAAGCAACGCAGAACTCACCACCTTTAATCTTTGGGTGGGAACTCTGCTCGTATAGGTGCTTAGCTAAGTTTTCGGACTGCTCCTGCAGAGAATCTGGGTTATCGAATATAGCAGAAACATAAGTAAACACTTCATTCAAAGTAATAGTGGTGTCATGATGAAACTGCCAAAATTCATCTTCATTAAACGAAGTGAGGAAGTAATCAGTAAGCAGTGCTTTCATCTCTGCCGAGAGGAATAGCGGTGTTGCCGACAGGTCGAGTATCTCATCTAATTGCTTATTACCAACGAAGTGCAGTATTATCTTTTTCAAATCTATAATATCGTCTATTATCATTTTAGGATATCAAAGTCAATAATTAAAGAGTATAAGATGAAAAAATCGGGAAAATATTGTATTTGCAGAAACGAAAAGAGGCAGATATTCGCATATCCGCCTCTTAATTAATATTTGTAAGTATCTTATTCTTGCATTAGTTGCTCTATCGATTGCTTAAGTTTTCTGTTTTTTGTTAACCTATCTTTTATCTTATCGAATCTTTGGTATATTACCGGCACTAACACCAGGGTGAAGACCAAAGAACTGAGCAGACCACCAATAAGTACCATACCAAGTCCGTTCTTGCTTTCGCTATTCACTGAAGATGATAATGCGATTGGCAAAAGACCGAACACCATTGATAACGTGGTCATAAGGATAGGGCGCAGACGGCTTCTGCCGGCATCCATAAGTGCTTCGCGGAGAGTTTTGCCCTCGGCTTTTGCCTCGTTGGTTCTATCCACGAGTAATATTGCATTCTTTGCCACCAGACCAATTAGCATAATAAGCCCGAGCATTGCAAAGATGTTAAGTGACTTCATTGAAAGCGCCAAACCAAGGAATGCACCAATCACAGCAAGCGGAATAGAAAACAGCACCACGAACGGATATAAGTAAGAGTTATACAGAGCCACCATAATCATATACACGAAGAGAATACCTGCGCCGATAGCGAGCAATAAGCTAGTCATAGAGGATTTCATATTTTCCTGCTGACCAATATACTTCCAAGTTACGCCGTTTGGTAGTTCCTTTTCGTTTAGCTTTTCTGCGATTTGCGCCCCAGCAGTACCAGATGATACACCGAACACATTCGCAGAGATGATAATGGATCTAATTCTGTCTCTTCTCTCGAGTTTGGTTGGTCCCACACTTTGCTCTATCTTAGCGAATTGCTCGAGATATACGGACTGTCCTCGCATATTGGTAAATGTGATATTTCTCACGTTTTCTATGTTGTTTCTGTCGAATTTATCAAGCATCACTCGGATTTCATATTCATCGCCTTTTTCCTTAAACTTAGAGTCGTCTCCACCAGTGAGTGCCACTTGCAGGGTTTGCCCTACTTCGCCCACGCTTAAACCGAAGCTAGCGAGTTTATCTCTGTCAATGTCTATTTTCAGCTCTGGATTGCTTTCTTCAGATGAGAATCGCACGTCTATCACGCCTTCAGTGCTTTCGAGTATCTTCTTAACGCGTTCAGCTGCAGGCATAATTTCTTCCATAGTAGTTCCACTAAGGAGGATTTGTATAGGCGATTGATTAGACCCACCGCCCATAGTCGACTGTATTACATTAACTCTAAGCGGTAATCCACTTAGTTTTTCTTTAATCTTCTGACCATAAACATCAGTAGAGAACTCCCTTTCGTGTTTATCTACGAGTGTAACTAATACCTCTGCAGTATGGCTTTGGTTAGTTGCACCAACACCTGATCCCATAGTTCCCACATTGGTTACTATCTTGCTAACTTCTGGGATTTTACTCAGTTTTTCTTCCACTTGTCTGATTAACTCATTAGTAGATTCAATAGTCGTTCCCGGATT
>JBHADY010000212.1:0-6607 GCA_041855325.1 Ignavibacteriota bacterium | reverse complement strand
TATGAGCAATACTTAGATCGCTTCCCGGCATTCCTCCAGCAACTTGATATGGAGAGCAACGGAAAATCCACTAATAAACAAGGCGGGAAGATACTGCCGAATCACTACAAGACTGGTGCTATCATCTGGGGCGAACCCGGCACAAATGCCCAACATTCCTTCTTCCAGCTGATTCACCAAGGCACGCGACTAATCCCCGTGGATTTCCTCGCAGGAGTGAACTCTCTGAATGAAATTGAAAATCACCAAAGTATGCTCCTTTCAAACTGCCTCGCCCAAAGCGAAGCACTAATGAACGGAAAGGATGAAGCAACCGTGAGACGCGAACTCGAAGCCAAAGGAATGAGCCAAAGCGAAATAGAGGAATTGCTCCCGCATAAGCTATTCGAAGGGAATAGACCGAGCAATACTATACTCTATAAGAAGCTGACGCCAGAAGTGCTGGGTATGCTAATCGCTATGTACGAACATAAGGTATTCGTGCAGGGCGTGCTGTGGAATGTAAATTCCTTTGATCAGTGGGGTGTGGAGCTTGGCAAAGAACTCGCCAGCAAGATACTCCCAGAGCTAAGTTCCGACGGGGAAATTACTTCGCACGACGACAGCACGAATGGACTAATTAACTACTTTAAAAGGAATAGAACGAATATTATTTAAATATCTATAGTTTTCAAAATTGAACACTAAAACGTAAAATGTTCAAAATTGAATATGAATGAGGTTCACTCATTAAAATAATAAATTTTTATCAGAATAAGTGTTAATATATATAAATATTATTTATGTTATATAGATAGCACAATTTACTAACTTATTCTGAAATCATAATATTTGGCACATAACTTGATGTGATTCACTGCATTGTTGATGACCTCCATACATTAACAATAATTTGATGTCATAATATTATCATTAGAAGTCGAAAGACTTCAAAATTTTTATTCATTTTAACTCCTAACAAGTGAATGGGCCCTTTCGTAAGAAAGTGCCTTTTTTTTGTACCTACTTAAACGTAAAACTGATGATAGAAATAATAGAAAATAAGCAACTGAAGGAATATAATACATTCTCGCTGGACGCAGAGGCGAAGCACTTCGTTAGCATAAATAGCAAAGAGGATGTACTCGCACTGAGGCAGAGAGATGAGTTCAAACAAGAGTATACTATACTCGGTGCCGGCTCGAATAGTGTCTTCCCCAAGCGATACGAAGGATTAGTTATATACTCCAATATCAACGAAATAAAGATGATGGAAGAAACAGAGGACGAAGCAGTCTTCCGCGTTGGCTCCGGTGTGCTGTGGAATGACTTCCTCGCTTTTGCTCACGGACGCGGTTACTTCGGTTTGCAGAATTTGATTGATATCCCCAGCAGTGTGGGAGCTGCCCCCGTGCAGAACATAGGCGCTTATGGTATAGAGCAGAATGAATGCTTCCTCTCACTCGAGGCAGTGGATCTAAAAACTGGTGAAATAGTAGAAATGAAGGAAGAGGATTGCCAATTCGCTTATAGGCATTCAGTCTTCAAGCTACCAGAAAATAAAGGCAGATACTTCATAACATACGTGAAATATAAACTAAGCAAAAATCCCGCGCTGAACTATAAGTATAAGGATATACAAGATAAAATGGCAGAGAAAGGCATTAACCAGCTGGAGGCGATAGATTTGGCTTGGATTATATCCGATATACGCAGCAAAAAACTACCGGATACTCGCGTCCTGCCGAATGCCGGAAGCTTCTTCAAAAACCCGATGGTAAGCAAAGAAAAGGCAGAAGAGATAAAAGCACGCTTCCCGGAAGTGCAAGTATATGAAACAAATGGAACTTATAAGCTACCAGCTGCTTTTTTAATCGAAAAAGCGGGATTAAAGGGCTATCGCAAAGGCGATGTGGGCATATACGATAAACACGCACTAATCATAGTAAATCACGGCAAAGCCACAGGCGAAGAGATAAATGCATTCTCATTAGAAGTAATAAACAAAATAAAAAATGAATTCGGCATCACCCTCGAGCCGGAAGTAATATTCATATAATAGAACATTATAACAGAGTATAATAAAGAGATGAGGAAAAGTTAATAATTAGCTAATAGCTGTTTTTACTTTCTTTTATTCAATAATATTTCTTATTTTTGTATCTGTTTTGAAAAAGTATATCATTGTGAAAAACAAAATTGGCAATTAAATGAATAAATGGCATACTCACTCTGAAACTAAACTCGGAGATTATCGAATCTTAGACCTATATGCCGTAGATAGAAGTAACCACGATGGCTCCAAAAGAGGAGAGTTCTATTACCTGAAAGCGCACAATTGGGTCAATATAATGCCAATTACGAAAGACAATAAAGTGGTGCTCGTTAAGCAATATAGGCACGGCTCGGACTCAATAACACTTGAGCTTCCCGCTGGCTTAGTCGAACCGGGCGAAGAACCACTAAAAGCGGCTATCCGCGAGTGCATTGAGGAGACTGGATACGAAAGCGAGTCTCAGCCGGAACTACTCGGCACAGTGCTTCCGAACCCAGCATTCATCAAGAATAAATGCTACATATACCTCTGGAAAGACTGCGAGCTTAAACATAAGCAAAACTTAGATAAAGACGAAGAAATTGAAATCGTGGTATTGGACTTCGACGAAGTGAAAGCGAAAATACAAAACGGCGAAATAGACCACTCCATAGCACTAAATTGCTTCTTCTTTTACTCGCAGAAGTATAAGTTCTAATGATAATTGGAACACTGAAATACCAATAATAAAAACAACAATATAGTAATTCTGATAACTAATATTTGATATATGGGAAAGATTATTGCAATAGCAAATCAAAAAGGTGGCGTGGGGAAAACCACAACTTCTATCAATCTATCTGCATCGCTGGCAGCGGCTGAGTATAAAGTCCTTTTGGTCGATATAGACCCACAGGCTAATGCCTCTGGTGGCGTGGGCGTAGATAGCAAATCCCTTGATAAAACAGTATATGAAGTGCTGGTAAATAACCTGCCTATAAGCAATGCCGTTACGGAAACCGTGATGGACAACCTGAAGCTACTTCCTTCTCATATTAACTTGGTGGGTGCGGAAATCGAGATGGTTAGTACGCAGAACCGCGAGGCAGTGCTGAAGAATGCCCTTGCTAAAGTGCAAGATGAGTATGATTATATAGTAATTGACTGTCCGCCATCACTAGGCTTGCTTACACTAAATGCCCTGACCGCAGCGGATTCCGTTCTTATCCCCGTGCAGTGCGAATACTATGCCTTAGAGGGCTTGGGGCAGCTGCTGAATACTATCTCTATTGTGCGATATAGGCTTAACCAAAAGCTGGATATAGAGGGTGTGCTTCTTACTATGTATGATTCCAGATTAAGGTTATCAAACCAGGTGGTCGATGAGGTGCGCAGGCACTTCGGCGCGAAGGCATTTAAGACATTAATCAATAGAAATGTGCGCATAAGCGAAGCCCCAAGCTACGGAAAACCTGTGATATTATACGATGCACTTAGCATAGGTGCAAAAAATTATTTAGATTTAGCGAACGAATTAATCGAGAATAATAAGAAATCTAATCAGTAAGTAATCATTAAGTTAAGAACAGTTATAGATAAAATTTATAACAGAAAATCTAATAGCGAAAAAATTATTTATTTCTTTTTATTTCAAATACTTAAAATATTATTTTTTTACTTCGTTTTATAAGTTACGAAGTGTGGCTTACCACTATAATACGGAAAGCCGAAAGCACTACTTCGATATTAAATTGACAAAATAAAACAACATAAATATTTTATTCACTAATTATAATTTAAAGAAATGGCAGAAAAAATCACTCTCCAAAACGGCGTACTTAACGTACCTAATGAACCTATTATTCCTTTCATCGAAGGTGATGGAACAGGCGTTGATATCTGGGCAGCTTCAGTTCGCGTTCTTGATGCAGCTGTAGAAAAAGCATACAAAGGCTCAAGAAAAATCGCTTGGAAAGAAGTGTTAGCAGGCGAAAAAGCATTCAACAAAACTGGTGAATGGTTACCAAAAGAAACTCTTGATACAATTCGCGAACATATCGTAGCTATTAAAGGACCTTTAACTACTCCAGTTGGTGGTGGTATTCGCTCTTTAAACGTAGCTCTTCGCCAAGAGTTAGATCTTTACACTTGCTTGCGTCCAGTACGTTGGTTCAAAGGCGTTCCTTCTCCAGTACTTCGCCCAGATTTAACTGACATGGTTATTTTCCGCGAAAACACTGAAGACATTTACGCTGGTATCGAATGGTTGAATGGTTCTGACGAAGTAAAAAAAGTTATTAAATTCTTACAAGAAGAAATGGGCGTTAAGAAAATCAGATTCCCAGAATCTTCTTCTATCGGCGTAAAACCTGTATCTAAAGAAGGTACTGAAAGATTAGTACGCGCAGCTATTGAATATGCTATCAAACATAAGAGACCAAGCGTGACTTTAGTTCACAAAGGTAACATTATGAAATTCACTGAAGGTATGTTCAAAAACTGGGGTTATGAATTAGCTGAAAGAGAATTCGGCGATAAGACTTTCACTTGGCAACAATACGACAAAATCAAAGCAGAAAAAGGCGAAGCTGAAGCAAACAAAGCTCAAGACGCTGCTATCGCTGCTGGAAAAGTAATCGTTAAAGATTCTATCGCAGATGCATTCTTACAACAAATCTTAACTCGCCCTGCAGAATACTCTGTAATCGCTACTCTTAACTTAAATGGCGACTACATTTCTGACGCTCTTGCTGCTACAGTTGGCGGTATCGGTATCGCTCCTGGCGCTAACATTAACTACGTAACTGGTCACGCTATTTTCGAAGCTACTCACGGTACTGCTCCTAAATATGCTGGCTTAGATAAAGTTAATCCAGGTTCTGTAATCTTATCTGGCGTTTTAATGCTTGAACATATGGGCTGGCAGGAAGCTGCTGACCTTATCATCAAAGGTATTGAACACGCTATTTCTAACAAACAAGTTACATACGACTTCGCTCGTTTAATGAAAGACGTTAAAGAATTGAAATGCTCTGAATTCGGTGATGCAATTATTGCTGGTATGTAATTTATATCCGCAGGTATGTAATTGATGTGTATTTAATACATAAGAGATAATCTTATAAATGAAAAGGACTTAGCCCACCCGGCTAAGTCCTTTTGTTATATCATTACGGAGATATTTATTTCTTAGGAGAAAGTTTATACATATCTATATCATCTTCTTCGGAGACTATCTGCAGACCATAAGTTTCTAAGTCCTTAATAGCTGCTTCTATGTTTTCCTGAGATACAGCGAATGAATAAAAGCCGTTAAGCCCGGATTCGTTAATGAATATACGTTTATGTGCAGTTTCTAAGTAACTAATGAGAGCATTAATATTCACTGTATTAGCGTGCATTTTTCCGTTCTTTTCCTCGAAAGTACTTTGATAGTTGTTAGTGCGAGAGGAAAGCTCTCTGTATTGCTCTTGCAGTTTCTTGCAGTCTTTGCAACGTATCTTATAAACGAGGGAGCGAGTCGTATTCTTTTCAATCTTCACGTTTAGAGCATCACTTACTCTTTGTAGCATAATTTGTCTGAACTCTGGGAATGGCATTACCATTTCGTGTTTATAGAGTACGTCGTACTTTTCTGTGCGGAACTCACTTGGAGCTTCTATGCGCATAGGCGAAGCATTCAGTATAAGTTCCATAATGCTTGTAATGCTCATAGAGGAGAAAAGTATGCCTTCGTGCGAATCGGAGAGAGAACCGGGAGCATCTTGGTTCTTAGCTTTATTTACAGTCAGGTTAAACTTTAAGTCTTTAATGTCTATGGTTTTAACAAGGTCATGTCGCACGGAGCGAGACTTATTATTATCTATAAAGACATTCATCAGCGAGTCAGTAACAGCTGCTGGATAGCCTATCCAAGCGATTTCCCCATCTTTATGAATTAGCACTGTGTATGGAATACCTTGCACATTGTATGCGAGAGCTGTCTTGCGTTCGAAGTCAGTACCCACAGCGGCTTTAATCTCTGTATTCTTCATAAAGTTACGAATTACATCTTCTCTTTCAATTGAAAGGGAGATGAAGGACACTTGGTCTTTATACTTATCGTGCAGATCATTAAGGTGTGGGATAGCCTTTCTGCAGGGACCGCACCAAGTCGCCCAGAACTCTAAGAGTACTGGTTTTTCGCTTTTAACTTCTCGATTTATCCACTTAAAGACTTGTATCTGTGGGGATTGTTGCCCTACCTTCGGGGCTTGTGCATTGCCCTCGAAAGCAATGAATGCTAAGAGGACAAACGCGAAGAAAATCAACACTGTTTTTCTCATTATATACCTATATTTTTAGTAAATTATAATCATCGCTTATGTATACGTATGAAAAGGCATAAAAGTATAAAAATTAATTTTTTTATGTCAATAATATATGGTAATTTAGTCTTTTATTTCTATCACTAACAAATTTAAGGTTTTACATTATGCAGTCTGATATTTTAAACAAGAATTTACTCGGCATTAGTAGCTTAGGTAGAATAGGTAAATTAACCTTATGGAAGCATCTGCTCGTTGACCATTTTGATGGTTTCGTAATTAACTT
>JBHADY010000211.1:0-5497 GCA_041855325.1 Ignavibacteriota bacterium | reverse complement strand
GCCCTGCTTAAGATAGTGGAAGGCACTACTGCCGGCGTCCCTCCCGGAGGCGGTCGCAAGCACCCAGAGCAAAGACTTATTCAAATCAACACGAAGAATATACTATTCATCGTGGGTGGTGCGTTCGATGGCTTAGAGAAAAACATTGCTCGCAGAATAAAAAACACAGTTATTGGCTTCACTGCCGATAATGATGATAATGAATTGGACACATTCCAGCTTTTAACAAAAGTGGAACAAAGCGACTTGATGAAGTTCGGATTAATCCCTGAACTAGTCGGCAGACTGCCCGTGATAGCCCCATTAGAAGAGCTATCCGAAGAGGCGATGAAGTCTATTCTCACTGAACCGAAGAACTCAATTTATAAGCAGTATCAGAAGCTGTGCAAAATGGACGGAGTGGACTTGGTATTCGATGATTCCGCTACTTCGTACATAATTAAGCAGGCAATGGAACGCAAAACCGGCGCTCGCGCTCTGCGATCGATAATCGAGGAAATTATGCTCCCTGTTATGTATTCTATACCAGATAACAAAAAGAAAAAGAAAATTGTTATCGATATGGAATTCATAGAAATGAATAGACGTAACCAATTCTAATACTTAACATAATAATAACTACTATTATGTCTAAATTTACACTAAAAAATATTAAGTTGTATTTGGCTCTTATTTTCTCCTTGCTAAGCGTTCTCTGGATGATGTCTGCCTGCTCCATGGGCAAGCGACAGAAGTTTATCGCTTATAATAATAGCTTAATTGAGTGCTTCTCGGACAAGAATTATTATAAGAAAATGAGAAACGACGTGAAGTCGCCAGAGGAATTGGAAAAGTACCTGAATAATACGAAGGATAGCATAGCTCGCAACTACGACTATAAAGACTACTTCAATGCGGAGGAGCTATATAAAGACTATCCCGATGATATTAGCATAAAACAGCTGAAGCTTCGCAGAGATAGCATAGTTACGCAACAGCTATTCGAAAACGTCCTGCAGTTTCAGTTCGAGCTATTGAAGAAGGGCAATCCACTGAAGGATTAATTCTGCTTTAGCTATTTCAGTATTTTTGATTTAGCTCTTTTAATATATCTTGCTTTACTATCTCGGCGGAGAGGGCTGCTCCTTCAATCGTTGCGGGTAGTTTGGTGTCTGTCCAGTCACCACAAATATAGAAATTTGAGAATTGAGTTTTTTGCTTAATTCTCATTTTTTCTATTGGCACGCTGGAAGCAAAAGTAGCATATTTATCCCTAAGCAATAGAGTATGCACAGGTTTAAGCCACTTAAATTCCTTGCGTATCATAGAAAGTTCTTCCTCTATCACTTCGAATATCTCCAATTTGCTCATATCATTGAATGCCATTGCATCGCTAATTGTGATGGCAAGTACGCTTCCTTTCTTTTGGCTTCCCGTCATCTTCTTTCTATTGAAGACCCATTGAATTGGGGAATCCACCACGCCGAGCATTAGCGGCATTTCCACGTCCTCATCATACCAAAGATAAGCGGAAAGTATAGTATTAAAGCTATAAAAGCGAGATACTTTAAGCGGTGTTTCGTATAGCACTTCGTCAGGCAGGAGCTTAGCAAGTTGTTGCGGTGGAACAGCACTAATTACATAATCCGCGTAAATGAAATCGCCTTGCTTGGTGCGGGCGCCGGTCGCTTTATCGCCAGAGAATTGTATCTCGTCTATAGTGGTATTCAGCAGAACGATGTTCCCCTTGCGTTCGAGTATATCGATTAGCGGGTCGTATAGGGAGGCGAAATCAGTATTTAGATAGATAAACTTCATTGCCTCTTCGTCCGAAAGAAAGGCACGCTTAATGACTTCGACCAAAAGGGAAGCTGGGGCTCCGCTTGGAGAGGCATTAAGCACGGAGAGGACAAGTGGAGTCCAGAGGTAATTCATCAAGTTTTCGCCTTGCTTATGGCGCAGCAAGAAGTCCGCCACGCTTTCACTCAAACTGCTCGCATTCATAAATGGCAATTTAAGTGCAAGACGCGTAAAAGCTACTTTCTCACTTAAAGTAAGCATAGGAAGGGAAAGAACTGCTCGGAGAAATCCCGCTTTTCCGGGTATTTTATTCGCACTTATGCTATATTCGCCTATATTATGCGAGTACATAGGAATATGCAAATGCGGCACAGAGGTGAGCATATCGCTTGTGCCTATTCTTTCGATTAAATCAAGGAAATGGCGATATGCACCCATCATTAGGTGCTGCCCATTATCTACTACGTCGCCGGATTGATGGTGCTTAAGCATAGCGGTGCGACCGCCGAGACGTGGTTTTGCCTCGCATAGAGTAACGATGAAGTCCTCGTCCGCTAAGTCTAAAGCGAGCTTCATTCCAGCTACTCCTCCACCGATTACAAGAGCAGTTTTCTTCATATTACTTCATTTGCATTGCTTCGCGATGATACTTATTTCTATACTTCTTCACAACGCCAAGTCCCACGGATATCCTGCGTCCGCCACTTGGGTTTTCTGGTCGAATTTGATTCAGCCCATCAATAGAAAGTATGGACGAGCCGCCACCATCGAGGTTCATAGCATCGTGGGCACCGACCATTTTCATTATAGTTGCAATATCTGCAAGGTCTGCTCCTCGCACATTCTGAGTAGATGAGCTCGCCTCGCATACGATTAGGTAAGCCTTTCTCTTATCGCGACTTGTGCCAATCGCCGTGCGTGGAAGATTACCGGAGATAAACCTGCGGCTGCTTAAGCCTTCTTCGGCAGTTTCGCTGCGAACTACTCCATCGCGGACTATCCTCGGCGTGCCACATACTGCATTATAGAATATGACATTCGAGTTCCTATTAGTCTCGAACTTCAGCATAAGCGTATCGCCAATGCGAGGGGTTTTATAGCTTGGGAACTTCCTTCCCAGAGAGAGTATACAATGTTTAGGCGTTGTGCTAACTTCGCCAGAATCAATGCTTTGCACCACGCAATATATGTTCTTATTCACTGCCGGAGGCGACAAATACCTTAAAGTCAGCTTCGGCATTGAATACTCAAGGCTTTCCATGCGGCGCTCTAATTGAATCTGCTGTGCTAAGTCCGCAGAATCCAGCTCATAATCAGTAATATCCTTATCTTCTAATCCCAGCATAGCCTGCTCCACAGCTTCATTTAGCTTTTGCTTGGATATATATGGTATGCTTTCGCCAGCATATTGATTATACATCACTATTTGGTTAGTATCCACTCGGCGGTTCATCATATCCAGAGTAACATAGAATCCACGCTTCCCGGTGATAGTCCCAATCATAGAAAATCTATCTATATACATTCTATTGCGGGAGTCGAACATAGCACTCGTCCAGTTCTTGTATGAGTTAATCTGCACTACCTCGCCATTGCACACCACAGGTCCCATAGGAGCGTTACTACCGGCACGCCAGAAGTTCGCATTTATAGCAGCGAGCATTCTTCTATCATTATGCACGGAATCGAATGCTATCTGCATTTCCTGCAGCTTATCCAGCTCAGTGATATGTCGTTTAGCTTTAATCACCGAAAGCATATTGCCCGGCACATTGAGATCCACTTCTATTACGTGCGCAGCTACTTTATTCGTCGTATTTCCAACTAAGAACTTCTTATATACTATCCCCTCCTCCAAAGTATCAGAAAAAGACACGAGGAACTCACTTTCCTGAGTTAGCACCTCTGCTTTGCTCTTTGTGCGAACAGGGCTTCTGCGTTTGGATTTCTTAGTCGCTTTAGTAGCGGCTTTTGCTTTCGGAGCGACTTTCGCCTTGGTTGCTGGCTTCTTCGCTTTCGGAGCGACTTTCGCCTTGGTTGCTGGCTTCTTCGCTTTCTTCTTAGCAGCGTCGGCTTCGCTCACAGCAAAAATAAGCATTATGCTGAGCGATAGAACAAAAATAATAAAATACCTTATGTATCGGACTATATTCATTATTTATTCTTGCTCCGAGTTGGACGAATAACGGATATTCCAATCGCACTTTTATTTCCTTTTAAGTAAGTAGCTATGTCTTCATCTAGTATAACCTTCTTCTTCGATGAAGATGCGTGCATAAAGCGTACTTTTCCGTCGTCAGTTCTCACGGCAAAGCCCACGTGGGAGTAATCCAAGCCAGCTTTCTTTGTGGCAATTGCGATAACATCGCCAGTTTGTATTTTATCCAAGCAAGCATCTACTGCTTTAGTAGGAATATACAAGCGAGAGTTACTATTTATCTTTTGCTCATTCAGGAAAATATCTAAGTACATCTTTTCGTTCCCAGTGAGCGCAGGGTAATATTTCGGGTTTTTAGTCATAAAATAGACAGTAGAAATGCGTTGCTTACTCTTTGAAATATCTTTAGTTATATCAATCATATTGCCACGCTTTTCATTATCTATTATCCATTCGGAAGTATAATGCAAACGCGAAGGGAAGGTCTTCATCACGCCGTCTCGGTAACGAATATTCTCCAGCTCGCGTTCGAAGGTCTCTATATTCGCTTCTCCGCTGAGGATAGCCCTCGCAGAGGCAATTGCCGTCTCCACTAATGTAACGCAATCGAATTTATCGAAAGCATATACTAAGCGTTCGCCTTTTTCGCCAGCTTTATAGTGTGCATCTAAAGTTCCGCCAACGTAAGGAGAGCCGATGAACTGCTTAGCTATCTCTATGCTCAGCTCGCCGATAGGCTTGCCTTTGGGATTGCTTATTTTAGAGGAAATCGTCTGCACGGGGTCGCCAGCTGTGGCCATATTTGCATATAGCATAGTAATGGCGATAATCGCGAATTTAGTTATTCTGGCTAATATTCTTTTATTTAGATGACTTAGCATTAATTACTTTCCTTCATAGATTTTTCATATACTATATCTATTAATAAGTCAGAGCTTGATGCGGCGGCTTTGCATAGTTTGTCGCAGTTTTCGTTTTCGGTGATGCCACTATGCCCGCGCACGTGGTGGAACACAGGTTTATGCAGCTTCACGAGTTTATCAAGTTCTTCCCACAGGTCGGGGTTCAGCACTTTTTCTTTATTTGCTTTTCTCCAGCCTTTTGCTTTCCAGCTTTCTATCCATTTTTTCTCGAAGGTTTGCACCACGAGGTTAGAATCTGTGTATATATGAATATTATACTGATTGGGTGTTTTTATGGCTTTCAGCGCCATAATGACGGCAAGTATCTCCATTCTATTATTAGTAGTTAGGCGGAAGCCCTGAGATAGCTCTTTTCTTGCTTTTCCCCAGATAAGTATCGCGGCATATCCCCCCGCTCCTGGATTTCCTAAGCACGCCCCATCTGTATATATGATTATATCTTTATCCTGCATTAATTTGATTTTTTTGTTTAAGTACTATAAATTAAGTAACATAACAAAAGACTGCAATATAATTAAAATTTCGCTAAGTGCCTTTGTCTAAGCGAAAAATATTAGCCATTTTCGTTTATAAACTTCATTATTTCTTGGCTGGGGATTGCCCCTTCGCGAAGTATCTTATAGTTATTATCTAAGAG
>JBHADY010000210.1:0-3596 GCA_041855325.1 Ignavibacteriota bacterium | reverse complement strand
GCCTATATTCGATAATACAGATTCGAGAAAAGTGCTATTCCCAAGTGGCAAGTGGATTAATTTCTTCACCCTCGACTCTTACGAAGGCAATAGCGAAGCAGTGGTAGAAGCAGACTTAAGCCAAATGCCGCTATATATTCGCTCCGGCGCTATAATACCAAACTCCACAAAAGTGATGAATACAGCAGATTATAATACTGATACTCTGCAATTGAACTATTACTATGATAGCACTATCACTCAAAGCGAAGGCTATGCGTTTATAGATGATGGCATTAGCATAAATACCATAGAGAATCAGCAATATGAGATACTTAGCTATTCTGCCGAAGTAAAGGACAGCACTATAGTATTCAGTATTAAGCGAAATACACATAAGTGGAAAGATGCACCAAAAGATAGAGTGTATATAATCAATATACTCTCCAAAGAGGCGATAGAAGGCAGCGCGAAGGCGATAGTCGCATCAGATACAAGCAAGATAAAACGTAAAGTTAATAAGTACGGAAATGCCAGCTATATCAGCAGAGCGATTAAAGGCGATGCAGTAATAAAAATAGCTAAATACTATAATCCCGATGATAGCTCCCTAAAGGAAAATATACCAGCAAATAGTATCTTCCCAAATCCAATAGATAATGTGATTAACATCCCTATAGATGAGAAGGAAATAGTATCTTGCTTCTTGCAGATATTCAATTCCCAAGGACAAGAAGTGCTAAACGTGGAAGACCCAGCTCCAGTAAGTGATGGATATTCATTAACTTATGACTTCGTGGCAAAACTCGGAAACAATCCGCTTCGCGATGGCGTATACTTCGGCGTATTAAAAGTGAATAATAAGACTTATAAGTTCCACTTCGTACGAAAAGGCAAATGATAAAAGAACTAAGCTCCCAGAGCGATCTGGATAAAGCTATGGAAATATACTTGGAAGCATTCCCCCCGGAGGAACGCTTCCCTGTGGAGAAGCTACTAAGTCGCTTCAAGAACAGGGAAGAGCTGATTTATGGCTACTTCAGCGGAGAGGAGCTAATCGCCATAGCGACTATATTCCCACTGGGAAAGATAGCCGGAATAAACGAGGAGAATACTTTCTCTGTATTAAATTACTTCGCCATACATCACTCTCACCGCAAGGGAGGAGTGGGCAAACGCTTCCTCGATAGCATTATTAAAGCTGAAAAGGAGGCAAACTCCGCCCTCATCTTCGAGATAGAGAACCCATACAATGGGGACGAAAGCTCTGTGGAGTATGCGCGTTTGCGTTTTTATCGCAGGTGCGGTTGCCGTGAGTATCCCGACTTCGTGTATAATATGCCTGCTTTCGGCGGGGGAATGGTCAATATGCGGCTTCTCGCTGCTGGTGCGGAGATTAACTTATCAGATATTGAGCTATCGCTTATTCGCGAAAGTATTTATAAGCAAATGTATTACCTTCGCGATGAAGATATAGAACGCATTGGCTTGCTGAATGTATAGATACAAAAAAAGGGACGCTCTCGTGTGGGCGTCCATTTTTGCTTTGTTCAAGTTAAATTATGTTTATCGTTTCAAGTTCACTGTTGTTTGGAGTATTTCATCACTTGTTGATACTATCTTCGAAGCAGCTTCGTATGCTCTTTGAGTAGTTATCATATTAGTGAATTCACTTGTAAGATCCACGTTGGACATTTCAAGGGTATTCGAACGTATGTATGAGCTTGGGAGGATTTCGCTCACGGAGCCACGTGTTGGCTCGCCACTGTTCGGGGTTTTTGTTAGGAAGTTATCGCCAGCGTGCTTTAAGCCCTGTGGGTTTACGAATTTGGAGAGAACTACCTTTCCGAGTACTTCGGCTTGTCCGTTGCTGAATGCACCCCAGATTTGCCCTAATTCATCGAATGTCAGGTCTATCAGTGTGCCTGCTGCGTGTCCATTTTGGAAGCCAGCAGTTGCATTGTTTGGTCCGCTGAACTGAGTAATACCTGCGAGCAGGTTATTCGGATCAGCCAGCGATACGTTAATTCTGCTTCCAGCAGCGAAAGTATTTGGCATAAGTGCGTTTAGCGTATCAGCATTAATTGCTATTTCTGTTGGAGTAATAAGCGTGCCGTCTGGTCTGAATTGCACCACTTGCGGATTCGGATCAAGAGCTACATCTCTGCCATCGATTTGCACTGTCAGGTTGTAGGTATTTGCCTCTGCAGCTTTAGTGAAACGGAAGTTAAGCCCGTGTGCTGCACCTTTATTATCGAATATGTTAATACTTGTATTGCGCACACCGCCCACTTCATCAGAAGAGTTTAGGTTACCGGTTAGAGTAACATTGCTTGTTTGCTTCGGTGGGGAAACTATATTCTTTTCTATCTTTAGGTTAGAGTATTTAGCCTCTAAGATAGTGCTGCCTTGTGCATTCTTCGCGATCAAGCCATTCGCATCGCGTTGCACGTTATAGCCCTGAAGCAAAGCACCGGAGGAGCTATCAACTAAGTAACCGGAAGTATCCTGCGAGAGAGCGCCAGCGCGAGAGTAGTATTCCATTCCGTTTCTTTGATAGATGAAGAATCCATCGCCCTGGATAGCAAGGTCGAGCGGTCGATTGGTTACGTCGAGGTTGCCTTGTGTGTAATCGTGAGTGATAGACCCAACTCTAACGCCTAAGCCCACTTGGAATGGGTTCAGCCCGCCTGTGCCTATACCACCAATAACTGCTGAAGAGCGTCCGTGAGTGGATACTTGGTTAAACATTTCCGCAAAGTTAGTTCTGCTGGATTTAAAGCCGTGTGTATTTACGTTGGCTATGTTATTTGATATCACGTCGAAGCGTGTTTGGTGCGCCCTAAGGGAGCTAGTTCCTGTGTTTAATGATCGAGATAAACTCATATATTTACCCTTTTATTATTTTAATTATTATTTTTCTTATTCTTGATATAGTTAATTGCTATATAGCTCTAATCTATTGATATATCAGCTATATTCGATAGTGGCACTTCTTGGTTATTGATGATAATCCTTGCGCCATCTTGGGAGAAGCGAACAGATGCAATCTTTCCGAAAGTATATTGCTCGAAGGCTATGTTATTGCCCTCTTTGTCTTTGAATTTGAATTCGAAGGAATACTTTCCAGCGTTTTGTAATTCTCCATTATCGTCCTTGCCGTCCCAAGTTAACTTATGTTGACCGTTTGAGAGGTCTAAGCCCTTTAGTTCTATGGTCTTCACGACGCGTCCCAAGTGGTCTTTAATCTCGAGTGTGCCGGATTCAGAGTTTCTCGGCAGGTTATAACCAATTTGCAGAGGGGAAGAGCCATCGAACTCTGCAGAGTCCCACATAACCTTAGCATTTTTGCCGAGCATGCCCGGAATAGCCGTGTTATTCATTGTTTGGCTCATCAGATTGAATGTATTATTCTGCGCTTCGAGTATGCTTTTGATATTTGTCAGCTGTTCCAATTGCGAGAACTGAGCAAGCTGCGACGCAAACTCTTGGTTATCGTATGGCTTCAGCGGGTTCTGCGATCGCAGCTGCAGAGTGAGCAGCTTAAGAAAGTCCATTTTTGATTCAGTGGCTTTCTTTTGGCTCTGCGTTAGTGGCGAGCCTGCTGAAGGCATAGG
>JBHADY010000209.1:0-4052 GCA_041855325.1 Ignavibacteriota bacterium | reverse complement strand
TAAACATTACTTTATTTATTCGTTAATTTAGCAAATTTTGTTATATTGCAAACTTATTGAAATTTTATAAAATATCAAATAGATATTTATCTAATAACAAAAATAAAAGTTCAAGCTAAGTTCAATAAAATAAGAGATTAGCAAATAGACAATGAAAAAAGTAGCGGTAATAATGGCTGGTGGCACGAGTAATCAACTCTGGCCCCGCGGGAATAAGGATATACCAGAACAGTTTTTGCATTTCATCGGTGATGGCACTATGCTCCAGAATACCTTTATGCGACTATTGCCTGTATTCGATGTGAATGATATATACATAGTAGCAGCGGAAAGTATGAAAGAGCTTATTTATGACCAATTGCCCCAAACTCCGCGGGAGAATATCATTCTCGAGCCTTTCGGAAAACACACCGCTCCCTGCTTAGCTCTTACTGACTTAGTGCTAAAAGACAAATACGACGAAGACACGATTATGCTTGCCTTCCCGGCTGACCACTATATCTATAATATACGTGAATTTCAGTATAGTATAGAGCTTGCGGCGGAATTCGCTCACAGCAGAAGCTGCATTGTTACTATCGGGGTACGTCCATCGCGTCCGGTAAGTGATTATGGCTACGTGCAGATGCGAGATTCCAAAGCTGGAATAGAAGAATATTATGATAAGGGAGTGCGCTATACTGCGGCATTTGCTGAAAAGCCGGATGTAGAAACTGCTAAGCGTTTTATTGAATCATCTGACTTCCTATGGAACACGGGTATTTACATTTGGTCGCTGAAGACATTCCGCGAGCTATTCGCTAACTTCCTTCCAGAAAACGATGCCCTATTCCAAAGCCTGAGGGATAAGAATTACTATTCCCTCTCCGCAGATGAAATCTCCTTCGTTTACAGCCAAGTGCAAGCAGTATCACTTGACTATAGTATATTAGAGAAAGCATCGAATGTCTTCGTGGTCGAAGGTGCGTTCCGCTGGAGCGACCTAAACTCTTGGGACGAATTCTATAGGCTCGCCATTAAAGACGGAAGAAATAACCTAATCGAAGGGAAAGTCGTTGCGCTGGACACATCGAACTCTTACATAAGCTCCAGCGAGAAGCTAATCGCCACTGTGGGCATAAAAGACCTATTCATAATCGAAAGTAAGGATTCTATCCTCGTCTGCAGACGCGGAGACTCCGAATCTGTGAAGAAAATCGTAGCTCACCTGAAGCGACAGCAGATTAACCAATTGGGAAGTCAATAAGTTAAGAATATGAAAAACACAAAAGGGATAATACTCGCCGGAGGAAGTGGCACGCGGCTCTATCCACTAACCGTCGTAGCAAGCAAACAACTGCAAGTAGTATATGATAAACCTATGATTTACTACCCACTTGCTTTGCTGATGCTGGCAGGCGTGCGAGAGATATTACTCATCTCCACCCCGACAGATACTCCACACTTCGAGAAACTACTCGGCGATGGCAAACAATGGGGCATTTCCATAACATACAAAGTGCAGGAAACTCCCCGCGGCATAGCCGAAGCCTTCATTATAGGCGAGGAGTTTATTGGGCAAGACCAAGTGTGCTTAGTGCTGGGAGATAACATATTCTACGGCAAATTGGATTTCTTGCGTCGTGCGATAGCTAATAATATTACTAATTCTGGTGGCACTATATTCGGCTATGCAGTGAATAAACCGCAGGCTTATGGTGTTGTTGAATTCACAGCCGACGGAAAAGTGCTATCCATAGAGGAAAAGCCAGAAAAACCAAAATCTAAATTCGCCATCCCCGGCGTGTATGTGTTTGATAATAATGTAGCAAGCATAGCAAAGAACCTCATCCCAGGAAAACGCGGAGAACTCGAAATAACTGACATACAAAAAGAATACCTGAAGCGGAATGCCCTGAACGTAGAAATCATAGGTCGTGGGATAGCTTGGCTTGATACCGGCACACCCGAAAATCTGCTCGAAGCATCGACCTTCATTAGTGCTATCGAAAAGCGACAAGGACGCAAAATCGCCTGCTTAGAGGAAATCGCCCTTTATATGCACTACCTCACCCGCGAGGAATACATAAACACAGTGAATCAGCTGCCGAATAGTCCATACCGCGACTATTGCCTAACGGTATTAGAGGAAGTAAAGTGATGAAGAGCATATCAAATAATATTGCTAAGCTCATTCTTTGCTTATTCATCCTCTCGGTGAATATGCACGCAGAGGAAGTAATTATCGACAGCCAAATGAGCTTCCAAGAGGCAATTAAAGGCACGAAAGCACCAAAGGAAATAGTCGATAACTTAGTGCTTATTGACGTAAAGTACTATTCCACTGATAACAAGCTGCACCAAGGACAACTCCTCATCGCGAAAAGCGTGCGCGAAGACGTGGAAGCTATCTTCCAAATCATACTCGCAGAGAAATTCCCAGTGGAGAAGTGCATTCCAATCGTAAAGTATAATTGGAGTGATAACGCCTCTATGGAGGACAATAATAGCTCCTCTTTCTGCTATCGCAAAGTGGCGGGATCGAAGAACCTATCGCGTCACGCGATGGGTATGGCTGTGGATATTAATCCGCGATTTAATCCCGTGGTGCATACTAATAGATTATCACCAAAAAATGGAAAATACGATACTAAGCGTCCGGGGACTATCACCGCTAACTCCAGCATAACGAAGGAGTTTATCAAACGCGGATGGAAGTGGGGAGGCACTTTCCGCAAGTATAAGGACTATCACCACTTTCATAAGTTAAAGTAAATTAAGGATCATAATCGAAAAATAATACCAATGAAACAACTCACTGCATTATTCATCTTAGCAAGTTTATTCCTAATATATAATCTCTCTTCAGCTCAAGAGAAGAACAATTTCACCCCGAAAGTCTCCGCTATGCTCAGGGCAAAAGCAGAACAAAACTTAAGCATTCAGCATACTAACTTTATGGTGAGAAATGCCCGCTTTTCTGTTCGCGGGAGAGTAACCGACCAAGTTTCTTATAAGTTAGAAGTGGACTGGATGGATAAGGAAGACATCAGCGTGAATGATGCAAAGATAATCTACACTCCATTTAAGGGCTTCGACTTCACTATCGGGCAGTTTAAAGCGCCCGTGGGACACGACTACATACGTAACCCCGCGGATTACTCCTTCGCGAACCGTAACTTCATCAATAAAAAGCTTAGCAGGAATATGCGAGACGTAGGCATTATGTTCGGCTATACCCTGCCTATGGAAATGCTTACGAAATTCGAACTTGGCTTCTTTAATGGTAATTCCTCTAACTCCTTCGAACACGACCTCACTAAAGCCGTGGGTGCACGCTTCTCGCTATCTCCTTTTAAGAAGTCGCTATTTACTCTCTCCGGCTATAAGGGACAGGTAACCCTTAGCAAAACAAAGAACACGCACGAAAATATGGATATGTTCGTGGCTACATATTACCAGTATTTTGGAAATTTCTTCGCCGAGTGCGAAATTGGTCAGCGCCATTATATGGATTCCATCGGCACTAAGAACTTAGCAGCTTATGGCGTTTTGGCTTATGATTTCCGCTTGGATAACTCACCTATTATTAAAATCACGCCAGCAGTGCGATATGACTTTTTCACGAAAACTCCCGACGGAAAGTTTGATTCTCCTCGCCGCATTTCCGCTGGTTTAACCTTCCACCTGAAAGAGAATAACAACTCTTATTTCCGCTTAGATTACGAAAAATATGACTATCTTTCTGGCGCTGCCTCTGAAAGTGATATGATTACATTTGAATATGTGATAAGGATTTAAGAAAAATTATTAAAAAAATTCATTAAAGTTATTAGTAGCCTTGCCGATAACTACAGCGTAAGGAAAACGGTTGGCAGGATGCCACGCGAATTAGCAAGTTTGTAAAACAAGATGGTAAATCTTTACTTAATGTTAGATACTTTAATGAAAGTGAATATCTTGACTGACAGTAAGATTACATTACACGGAGGTTTTTTAATGCCAGTAGCAATTTCGGGCAATGCTCGAATCAGAACAAATACACCTCAATTGAATACGCAAACACGACTGAG
>JBHADY010000208.1:0-3021 GCA_041855325.1 Ignavibacteriota bacterium | reverse complement strand
TAATGAAAAAGATAATATTTCTCCTGCTGCTGAATACACTAACTGTATTCAGCAAGGATTTCGGTTTTCACCGCGTGCTGGGCATAGAGATTAATATGCCGAAAAAGCAGGCTTTTGAAAGATTAGATATACAAAATATCAAATACCAAAAGGGAAGCAGAAAGTACTCCCAAGAGTATTACACTGCTTACCAAAGGCAGAACGTAATGAATGCCGCTGTGGAAGAAATGGAAATAGGCATTAAAGACGACAAGGTGGATTTCATATCCTTTGACGTATTGGACACCGATATACGCAACTTCACCGAGGTACTCTCGCACGATGCCGACTACAAGGAAGTATTCGAAGACGTGGGCTATATGATGACTAAATTCTACTATGATAACTGCATAGTCAGCTTCATCTTCTTCACTGACGAAGGCAAAACCTCCTTTGTGATGATAACAAAGCCAAAGGAAAAGAAGGAAAGTAAATAATCGCTAATATTTATTAACAATACAACTATTTATTATGAAATTCGCAAGTATTTGAGTATATTTGTAGTTATTAATTTTTTATGATAGATATTAATTTTGAAGATAATTATTAATTTTAAAGAAAATCGGAAAAGTACAATGAAAGTAACAATATTTAACGAAATTCACAAGAAATTAGGCGCTAAGATGGTGGAATTCGCCGGATATGAAATGCCTATCCAATACCCAAATGGTATTATTAACGAACACAAAAAAGTAAGAGAATCCGTTGGCGTATTCGACGTTAGCCATATGGGTGAATTCATCGTTAAGGGAAAAGATGCCCTCGCATTCGTGCAAAAAGTAACTTCTAACGATGCTTCTAAATTGAATGTGGGCGACGTGCAATACTCTTGCTTCCACAGAAATGGCAATGGTATCGTTGATGACTTATTGGTTTATAACCTCGGCGATAATACTTTTATGTTCGTTGTGAATGGCGCTAATATTGATAAAGACTGGGCTTGGTGCCAAGAAAACTTAGCTGGCTTCGACGCAGAGCTTATCAATGAATCAGACGAAACTCATCTACTCGCTGTGCAAGGTCCTAACTCTCTTAAGACTTTACAGAAGCTTACAGATGCTAATCTATCTGACATTGAGTTCTATCACTTCGTGCAAGGCAAACTCGCTGGCATCGATATGATTATCTCTCGCACTGGTTACACAGGCGAACTCGGATTCGAGATTTACTTCAAAGCAGGCAAAGAAGATGCATTCAAAGTATGGGATAAAGTATTCGAAGCTGGCGCTGAATTCGGCATCGAAGCAGTTGGTCTCGGTAGTCGCGATACTCTCCGCTTGGAAAAAGGCTATTGCTTATACGGACACGACATCGACGAAACTACTAACTCCATCGAAGCTGGTCTTGGCTGGATTACTAAGCTAAATAAAGGCGACTTCAACGGCTCTGAATACCTAAAGAAAGTAAAAGCAGACGGCACTACTCGCCGCTTAGTTGGATTCGTGGTAGAAGCTGAAAAATTCATTCCTCGCCAAAACTACGTTATCTCTAAAGATGGTCAGCAAATCGGACAAGTTACAAGCGGTAACCTCTCTCCATCTCTTAATAAGCCAATCGGCTTAGGCTACGTAGCTGAAGAATTTAAAGCACCAGGAACTAAGATTGACATCGAAGCTCGCGGCAAGAAGTTTCCAGCTGAAGTAGTGAAAATCCCATTCTTATAAGATAATAAAGAATATAGATATAATAAATAAGGGACTGCGCCATTCGGCGTAGTCCCTTTTATATAAAGGTAAAACTATGAAAAAGTATATCTATTAATTGTATTAATGTATCGTAAAAGTAATTGTATATTTTCTTATTGTATGTATTAGCGCTTATTGCATATTAATTACTCGGTTCGGATTCGCGGCTATGAAATCGCTCCAGCTACTGCTTTTTCTCGCTGTGGGTAAATCCTGCCTATAGGCTTGACAAAGGGCTACGGCAAGGGCATCAGTCGCATCGAGGAACTCTGGTGTTTCCGGTATTTTCAGTATCTTTCGCACGAGGAAGCTCACTTGCTCTTTGGAGGCGTTTCCGTTCCCGGTAACTGATTTTTTAATTTCTTTGGCACTGAATTCCGCTATATCGAGGTTAGCCATAGTGCAACTAAGCATAGCCGCTGCTCGCGCCTGCGATAGCTTAATAAGCGATTGAGCATTCTTCGCGAAGAAAGTCGCCTCTATGGCGGCTATTTGCGGCTCGGAGTTAATTATCACCCTCTGGATACGCATATATATCTCTTTCAGGCGAATGTGTAATTCCGGACTAATCTTCCGCAGGTTAATCACTCCGTATTCGATTAAGGAAATGTTATTCCCTTGCTTTTCGACTACGCCATATCCGCAGATAATCGAGCCGGGGTCTATTCCGAGTATTCTCATTACTTCACTCGCGAAAGTTTAAACTCTTTAATATCTCCGGTAATGGTTACTTTCATCTTTGTAGTTGCGTGCTTCGGGTCGCCACAGGTATAAAAGCCGGGACTTTCTTCCTTCAGCTCATCTACAGTGTAGTGGTCTATTGGCACATTGCTGGAGATTTCGCAATATGCTTTATACGGGATTACGAGGTCTATTTCTGAATTATGCGATAGAATTTGCACTTCAATATTCGGGCTTTTCTCTCCGAACTCTAAGTCTAAGTCAGATGAATTCGCATTAACGTATAGTTTAGCAAGATTAATATTACTAAAGTTCGCCCAGAAATCAGCTGCATTTAGTCTGCCCTTTAAGTTCCAAACTACTTGATCATTCAGTTGGACTTTCGCCACTTCTTTGCGGTCATTATCTTGCAGGTATATTTCCGAAGTTAAGTTATACGCCTTAGATAGCGAGTCGTAATCTATTTTGAACGCATCGAAACCGAGATGATTCAGCTTCAGGTGTGTTGTGTTAATGTCTGTAATTTCTAAGTTTCCGCTGCTTATGTGGAAATTCACAGCTGCAGTATCTGCCTTCACATCATTGAACGAGAGCATAGTGTCTCGGTTGGTATTAT
>JBHADY010000207.1:0-2588 GCA_041855325.1 Ignavibacteriota bacterium | reverse complement strand
GACACGATTGCAGAAAATTCTCGCAACTAAGGGCTTCTCTACTTTCCGCGATTACTATAATCACGTGGCAACGGACAAAACCGGAGCTGCTATGAGCGAGCTGGCGAATGCTATATCCACAAATCACACCTATTTCTATCGCGAAAAGGAACATTTCGAGTTCTTTAAACAGCAGGCACTGCCCGAAATAGTTAATATGAATAGAATGGCTGGCGATAATGACGTGCGCATTTGGTGTGCGGGCTGTTCCACTGGCGAAGAACCATATAACTTGGTGATGCAGATGCTGGAGTTCTTCGGTATGGATTATAGCAATTGGAAAGCTGGCATCCTGGCGACTGATATATCCGAAAGAGCCCTGCTCATCGCCAAAAGAGGGGTGTATTCTAAGGATAGAATAGTTAACCTGCCCGAGGACTATAAGAGAAAATACTTCAAGAAAATTAGCAATGATGAATACGAAGTAGTCGATAAACTAAAACAAGAAGTGCTATATAGACGCTTCAACTTGATGAACCCACGCTTCGTATTTAAGAAGAAGTTCCATTCTATTTTCTGCCGAAACGTAATGATATATTTTGATGAGCCGACTCGTATCGAACTCGTTAATAAGTTTTATGACCTTCTCGTGCCGGGAGGCTATCTCTTCATCGGGCACTCAGAATCTCTAAAGCGCGATACACATAAGTTTAATTATGTTATGCCTGCTTTGTATCAAAAATAATCAACGCTAATAATTATGAAAAGAATAAAAGTACTAATCGTAGATGATTCCGCCTTGGTGCGAAATATACTTCACCAAGGGCTATCTGCTGACCCAAGCATAGAAGTGGTTGGCACTGCTCCAGATGTATATGTTGCAAGGAATTTGATTATCAGCTTGCGTCCGGACGTGCTAACTCTCGATATAGAAATGCCGAAAATGGACGGAATAGAGTTCCTCAGAAAGCTGATGCCACAGTTCCCAATACCCGTGGTTGTGGTGTCATCGCTCACGCAAAAAGGCAAGGAAATTACTATTCAGGCACTCGAAGCTGGCGCTGTGGACTTTGTTCCAAAGCCGACTACGGACGTTGCCCGCGGTCTTGCAGGTATGATGCTTGAGCTAAGAACTAAGGTGAAGATTGCATCGAATGCGAACGTATCTCATTGGAAAAACAAGAGATTCGAGCAGTCGGCTACTCAGCAGTCTTTCGCTTCAAAGGCGCTATCTGAATCCACTGATAAGGTGATTGCTATTGGTGCATCCACTGGTGGCACAGAGGCTATCAAGAAGGTGATTAATGACCTCCCGCCGAATACTCCGGGTATTGTAATCGTGCAACACATGCCAGCTGGCTTTACTAAGACTTTCGCCGACAGGCTGAACGACACCGCGCTTATGCAGGTGAAGGAAGCCGAAAATGGCGACAGAGTGGTGCAGGGCAGAATACTCATCGCTCCTGGTGATTTCCATATGAAGGTGGTGCGTCGCGGTGGTTACTACTTGGTTGAGCTTAATAGCGAGGAAAAAGTCAGCGGACACCGTCCATCAGTTGATGTGCTTTTCGATTCCGTAGCTACTCACGTGGGACGCAACGCTTATGGTGTTATCCTAACGGGAATGGGTTCGGACGGAGCGAAGGGACTGCGTGCTATGCGTGATGCTGGTGCTCGCACATTGGGTCAGGACGAGTCATCTTGCGTGGTATATGGTATGCCTAAGGTAGCTTTTGACCTTGGCGGCGTGGAGAAGCAAGTCCACCTTGATCGCATGGCAACCGAACTTATGAACCTCTATATGCCTAAGAGGGTATAGAGGGGGATTGATAAATTAAATGAAAGCAAATCACCCTTTTGGTGATTTGCTTTTTTTTGTTATAAATATGTTTAATAAGAATAGAAAAAGGTATGAATAAGAAGAGTATTGAACCAGTTGTTGCAGATATAGCTAATGGTTGGCTAAGGTCTTATGGTTTGGATTATAAGTTAGAGCAAGGAGAGCTTAATAGCGAAATAGATAAAGCTCTTAAAGACTATTATTCAAAAAATGGGGGAGTGGGAGCTAACCGTCCTGATGCTAAATTGCTTCTTAAAGATAATAATACAGATGAATATCCTATTCTTATTGAATATAAAGGCTATAAAAATAAGTTAGTTAAGCTCGATGCTGATGGGAATGTAGAAAATAGAAATGCCAAGAACGAACCTCACTTTAATAATATAAATAGCTATGCAGTGAATGGTGCCGTGCATTATGCCAATGCTATTCTTCATCACACCAGCTATACCGATATTATCGCAATAGGAGTAACTGGCGAAAAAGATGAACGCGATGAGCCGCAGACTGAAATTGGTGTGTATTATGTGTCAAAAAAGAACTTAGGAGTTGGGCAAAAGGTAGGCGAGTTTAGCGATCTTTCTTTCTTGAAAAAGGAAAATTTTAGTGATTTTATTCTTAAGGTGAAGGAATTAGACCTTACCCAAGAAGAGTTAGATAAACTAAAAGAAAAGCGCGAGAAGGAAATTGAGACAAGTCTCGTAAAACTGAATAATGACATTTATCAGAACGAGAAAGGCTTGGGCGAAAATGATAGAGTATACCTTGT
>JBHADY010000206.1:0-3771 GCA_041855325.1 Ignavibacteriota bacterium | reverse complement strand
AAGGGGGAATGGGATAGAATGGAAGAAGTTAATATGAATAGGAGGATGTTTTAATGCATGACGAAGCATGGCAGGCGATATTCGATAAATATAAAATTGATAAACATAACTTTAAAAAAGGTGCTTTTCATATAACAGCAACTATGATTAAAGAAGCAACCGCACACTTCAAAAATACGGGAGAAAAAGAAGTTAGGATATTATGCAAACAAGATAGTCGCGAAAGCAGACCAGAAGTATTCGTAAAGAAGGGATTGTTTATTCTGCCTGTAAAAAATGGCGAATATAAGATACTAAAAGGCGAGGGATATATTGATATTCCGGATATTCAAGATAAACCTATTGTCTATAACTCCAAATTAGATTTTGAATTAGATTCTTATAAAGTAGGTAATTCTGAAGCTAATCATCTTGATTTTGCTTATGCTTCAAGTATGATTTGTACATTTATGGAAGATCCAAGCCTGGTGCTTACAATTCGTGGTAGGAAATATACTCCCGAGTTTTCTTTCAATGTTGGACAACAGAATGTAGAAGTCAGTAGTGTGCAAACTATGGTAGATGGTTATGAGGGAAGAGATCAAATTGTATTGATTGAAGCAAAGAATACGAGAACTAAGAATATCATTATTCGCCAGCTGTTTTATCCTTTCAAGCAGTGGAAGCAATACACTGAAAAGAAGGTAGTTACTCTGTTCTTCGAAAAGAGAGAGAATATATATTCCCTTTGGGAATTCCAATTCGAAGATGAAAATGACTATAATAGCGTAAAGTTAATTAAATCTGCAAGTTACGAGATAATATAATGACCAAACAAGACTTTTTGAATGAGTTATTAGAAAAGTTCCACCTCTCTAAATTCCGCCCGGGACAATACGAAGTGATTAATTCCATATATAAAGGAAATGATACGCTCGTCGTGATGCCAACAGGAGGAGGAAAATCCCTGTGCTATCAGCTGCCAGCACTCGTGGCTGATGGGGTGGCTATAGTCATCTCGCCACTAATTGCACTGATGAAAGACCAAGTCGATTCTCTGCAAGATATTAATATTAAAGCAGTTACAATAAATAGCTCTATAGAAGAAGCTGAAATTAATCAAATATTCGAAGATATTATCAAAGGGGAATATAAAATAGTATACGTAGCACCGGAAAGACTCGCAAGCAAGCGATTTGCCCAGCTGCTATCGCATATACAAATATCATTCCTCGCAGTGGATGAAGCTCACTGCATCTCCGAGTGGGGACACGACTTTCGTCCGGCATATCTAAATATACGCCAATTCCTCGATAATCTGCAGATTGCCCCGCCTATCATTGCCCTCACGGCAACGGCTACTCCCGAAGTGCAAGAGGATATCATCGTCCAGCTGGGAATGAAGAAGGTAAAGAAGTATATACGCGGTTTCGCTCGCCCGAACCTGAAATATCATACTTTATTTAAGACGGATAAGGAAAAAGTGAAGTTCATAGCCGGCGTGCTGAATAAAACTATTGGCTCGAACATAATTTATTGTGGCTCAAGAAAGAAAGTTGAAAAGCTACATACCGACCTAAAGTCGCTCGGTATTGATACTCTGTATTACCACGCAGGACTAAACGATAAGTACCGCGAGCAAGTGCAAAATGACTTTTTCAATACCGAAAATGCGACCATCATAGCGACTAATGCCTTCGGTATGGGAGTGGATAAGCCAAACGTTCGGAACGTGATTCATACCAACCTTACACAAACGATAGAATCGTACTATCAAGAGGCGGGACGCGCCGGTCGTGACTCCAAAGAGGCGAATTGCTACTTGCTCTATAACCCACAGGACAGAAAGCTGCAGGATTTCTTCATTGATAGTGCCTTCCCCAGTGCGGAAACACTAAACACAATATACGATTTCATCGTGCAGAACGAAAAGCAAACTCCCGGTTTCTCATTCGACGAGACTTCCCTCGCAAAAGAGCTGGAGCTCTCCGTCAGCTCTATGGTTTCCGTCCTGAAGCAATTCGAGAAGCTGAATATTATTGACTATAACTTAAACGCCGGGCTTAGCACCGTGAAATTGCTGTATTCTATAGAGCAACTCAGGGGCTATGCTGCGAAAATCCCGTCAATATACTTAGAGATAATAGAAAATTTATATCGCTTCCTCGGCGAGGCGGTGTATTTGGATAATATCGCATTTGATATTGATGCTTTCGCTAAAAAGTACTTCTATAAGATAGATGAACTTAATAACTACTTGATGAATTTAGTACTTAAGAACTTGATTAAATACACCGGAAGCAAGCATTCTCTGCGTTATGTGCTGAATACCACTCGCGAGGAGAGCTTTGATTTAGACGACTTGGCGAAGCAGCTACTTGATAGAAAGACCATAGCCGTTGGCAAGCTATTGAAGATGCAGGAGTATGTTTATACTAGCGAGTGCAAGCGGAATTTCATTCTGCAGTACTTTGGCGAGTCTGATTTCGATGGTGAGTGCGGTACCTGCTCTTCTTGCAGTGGCGGGGAGACTGTGCTGACAAATGATAATCTTTGCGATGTGCTGAATATCATTTCTGCGTATAATAGAAAGATGACTAAGGGCGTGCTTATGGATTACCTTTTGGGCAGACATTCGCGTGCTATTAAGGCATTCAAGTACTATGAGGATGATGAATTCGGTATTTTGGGCGATTACGAAGAGGACGAGGTGAATTCCATACTAGGGCATTTGTATTCGCTTGCGTATATTGGATATAGCACGGGACAGTATCATCCCTTATTCATTACGCCGAGTGGGCGTGCATATTTCAATAGGATAATAGAAAAAGAAAAGGAGGCTAATTGACAGCCTCCTTATCTTTTACAACTTGCTTCGCTTTTCAGCTAATTTTAGCGTTAAGGATAGAATTATAATCCTGCTTCGCGTTTAGCTGGTTGTTCTGCATTTTCTTTTTCAGCAGCGGCGCGAGCAGCAGCACGTGCGGCAGCAGCGGCTCTTTTCTTTCTGAAGTATTTACGTTCAGCTTTGATTTCATCGTCTGTTTTTGGAGATTTCACAGGGATGATAAGTTCTTGACCAGGGTAAATGATATCAGGGTTTCTGATTTGGTCAGTGTTAGCTTGCCAAATTTTTGGCCACATAAATGGATCACCGTAGTTTTCGATGTTGCCAGCGATGTTCCATAAACAGTCTCTGTTTTCAGCCCAAGATTTTACGATATATCTCTTAACAGATGGTTCTTTGTAGAGGTTTTTGATATCTCTTCCGAGTTTCACCATTCTGTCATAGAATTCAGGAAGCACGGCAATTTTATTGCCTCTTAGTTCCATATATTCAGCTTCGATAGCTTTCACTTCGTTTACTCGAGCGTATAGTTCGTCATTAGATAGGTTGCTCATAGAACGTACTCTTCCTTCGAGCACACCGAGTTTTTGTTTGAAACTTTCAACGTCAGCTTCGTTTGCACCGATTAAAGAGTACAATGCTTTATTACAGTCGTTAAGTTCAGCCACGAAGTTGCCGAGTTCATTTTTCTTATTTTGAATTTCTTCGTCTAAGCCTTGTTCAGTTCTCATTAATTCTTGAACTTTAGCATTAAAGTCAGCAATTCTTAATTCTGCTTGTTTTTTTGTAAGCTCGGCGTCTGGTTTTCCGATGGCTTCTGGGTCTTCAGCTCTTAGATTTATGGTATTAACAGTAAGCAGAGCTACTAAAAGTAATAGTATATTTTTCATTTAATATTGTCTCCATTAAAATAAAAGATGATAGATTAATCAGGCCAAACGTTT
>JBHADY010000205.1:0-8236 GCA_041855325.1 Ignavibacteriota bacterium | reverse complement strand
CTTTTAGAATAGCCATACCTATAACAGCTGCTGGGTATGTAGCAGCGATAGTCATTCCGGCTTTAAGTCCGAGATAAGCATTTGCTGCGCCCAATACTACCGCGAGTACGAGACCTATAACTATGGCTTTCAGGGTAAATTCCGCCATATTTGATTCGGCAGGAACATAAGGAACAAATGGTTTTTTATTATCCATTAATGTTCTCCGTATTTGTTGGTAATTTGTTAATTAATACAATATCAAAAATAACAAAAAAAATGGAAAAAAATGTAATTTTCACCAAAGAAAAAATAAAAAAAGCTATCTTCATTGCGGAAAATAGCTTTTATATTGTATATATTCTATTGTTATAGTTTATAGTTTGAACACTAAGCCAGCTCTATAAACAATGTTTCTCATAAACACATCATCTTTGTATAGTACTTTAGGTGTGTTAATGTTTTTGAATCCATAGCTTAGATTAAGATCAAGCTGCATAAAGGAGAATATCTCATATCGCAGTCCGTAGTAAGTTCCCCAATCGAATGCGCTAATGTAACTGTCTGAAGTATACTGATGTCCGTTTTCTCTAATAGAACCTATACATAAGCCAATGTACGGACCAAAGTATAGCTGCATATCATAGAAGCTATAGTTAATTGCAGGAGCAAGATCGAAGTAATATGAATGCAGATTGTCGTAATGCAGTCCTATAGAGTCATTGTATCGAGAGTAGTATCTGTAAGCTTGTTGACCGCCTTTTTTAGAAAAATCAAAATTTAGCTCGAAGCCCACGCGCTTAGGGGTTTGGTAATGTAGCTGAAACCCAATAGTATAGCCCGGATTAGTTATTTCTATGAAACTTCCTCCGAAGTTTTTCGCTAAACCAGCCATTGCCTTTACTCTGTATTCTAAGCCGGGAGTTTTTGGCTGTTCGGGCTCATTAGTCGCATCATATACATTCATATTAGTATAATCAGCCATTGCGCTAAGCGACGCCAGCAGTATAGTCGCTATGAAAATAGTAATAATTTTCCTCATTTTATTATTCCCTATATTAGTTTATTCTTCCCAATTAATTAAAAGTACTTGCTCTACCGAACCAGTGCTGTCTTTCATATAGATTGCATTCAGCTTTTCCGGTGCCACTCTGATTACACTTTCCTTGGCATTGCCTTCGTGGTTTTGTATGTGTTGCAGCAGATTATCGCCTCTGTCATCTGGAGAAAGATTAGCAAAAATGCTCTCTGGTTCTATATCAAAAGTCGCGCCTGTCGCGAAATCAAGCACCAAACCGACTATGCCGACTAAGCCGGGGATTAGTAGTATATCGCCCAAGAACCACAGGTTAAGCGAGCGGTCAGTTTGAATAACGAAAGGAATGTATCCCTCTTTCTTTACTACTATTTCGTGCTCTTTGGATTTCGATAGCTTAATAATAGCCGGTGTCTTGCCGATTAGTCTTCCATTTATATAAATATCAGCATTGGAGATATTAGAGTTTATAGCTACTTTATCAGAAGTGCCACTCATAATCATAGCGCAAGAGGTTAGAGCTATGCTGAGCATCAGAATGATTGATATAGCAACTATATGTGTCCGAGATTTAAACATAATACTTTCCTTTTTTGTTATGATTCTTTCTTTTTGATTGCTTGATACTAAATACTTAGAATACTAATTTAGGTGACAAAGAAAATACAAAATATGTTACTAATATGGAAAATTTATCAATAAATAGGGAATAGTTATTTATTACATAGGTAAAATTATCAATTACATAGGAATATTAAGTATACCTCTTAATATTGGCTTAAGACCAGCGAAGAAGAATTCTACTGCTATCACCATGATGATGAGACCCATTAGGCGCATAAGTACGTTGTTGCCGGTCTCGCCGAGGAAGCGAGTAACGAAGTTAGAATATCTGAATATTATGAAGTTAATGAATAGCACTGATGCGATGGCAAGAATTAGCACTAACTTCTGCTCCATAGAAGCAGTATCTTCCATAAGTACTATAGCGTTAGTGATGGAGCCCGGACCGCAGATAAGTGGTATAGCCAGCGGAGTAATGGAAATGTCATTTACATATGATACGATTTCGTCATCTTTCAGCTTTACTCTAGCTATCTTTGCTTGGAGCATATCATAACCAATAATGAAGAAGATAACACCACCGACTATACGCAAGCTATGCACAGATATGCCGAAGAATTTAAATAGAAATTCGCCGGAAAAAGCGAACAGCACCAAGCCCAGGAAGGCGATGATATTTGCCTTGCGAGCGCTTCTATTGCGTTCAGCCTCGCTTAGGTGGCTGGTCATAGTTAGGAAGATAGGCATCGCTCCGATAGGGTTAATAATTGAGATGAACGAAGCGAAGTATAAAAGATATGTTGTGAGAATATTCTCGGGATTGCTTATTAAGTTCATTTATATTTCTTTCATTAATTTTCTATATTTGTTGAATATGTTGGATTTAGATACGAAGCCGAGGTAAATATTGTTCTCATCTACGACTGGGAGTATCCAGTGAAATGATGTATCGAACTTGCGGATTACTGATCGCATAGGTTCATTAGTGCGAACGAGTACATCCGGCACCATCATTATTTTCTTTATTGTAAGCTCTTTGTATAGCTCGGGTTTAAAGATTATTTCTCGCACTTCATCGAAATCGATTAGCCCGACGAGCTGCTTTTTATCGTTCAGCACGGGGTATGAGTTTCGTTTCGAGTTTTTAATGGCATCAATGAGCATAGTGAAGTTTCCATCTACGCTAACTGGAGTGAAGTCGCGTTCGATAAGACTTGAAGTGCGGAGCAGAGTAAGCACGTTTAAGTCTTTATCTTCAGTGAAGATTTCGCCTTTTTCGGCTAAGCCCTTCGTGTCCATAGAGTATGGCTCGAAGTGGCGAGTGAATACGAATGAAATAGCTGATACTATCATCAGCGGGAGGATTAGCTCATAGCCACCGGTTACTTCGGCGATGAGGAAGATACCCGTAAATGGTGCATAGAACACACCGCTTAATATGCCTGCCATAGCCACGAGGGTGAAGTTCCCCACGGGCAGCTGAGCTATGCCGACTTTATTAACTAATGCGGAGAAGAAGTATCCCGTATATGCCCCTACGAATAGCGATGGAGCGAAGTTCCCACCGTTACCGCCAGAGCCAAGTGTTATGGCAGTTGCGACTACTTTAATCAGTGCTATAGCCCCGATAAAGAAGATAAAGAACCACTCATTCGTAAGCAGTGAGGAGACTATACTATTATTGAATACTTTGTCGAATTGCCCGTTTGCGAGCATTTTCACGCTTTCGTAGCCTTCACCGAAAATAGTAGGGAATAGCAAATATAGCATAGATAAGGCTAAGCCACCGACTATCGCTCTTAGGTATGGTCTTCCCTCGAACTTATGCAGAATACCCTCTATAAAAGTGGTGATTTTAGCATAGTATAGGGACATAACCCCGCAGATAATACCCAAAAGGAAGTAAAACGGCACATTGTAGTAGTCGAATGACTCCTGCAAGCGAAATACAAATAATAAGTCTTCGTTAAATACTATCTTCGACACCAAAGCACCCATTACAGATGCGATGATAATGGGGACGAACTCCGATACCGCAGAGCTAATCAGCATTACCTCTAAGGCGAAGATAACCCCAGTGATTGGCGCGTTGAACACGGCTGCTATGCCCGCAGCAGAACCTGCCGCAAGCAGTATTGTTCTATCTTTATAGCCCAAAGCGAACTGCTTCGATATGTTCGAGCCAATTGCCGCACCGGTTACTGTAATCGGGGCTTCCAGACCGGCTGAGCCACCGAATCCCACGGTAATGGCACTGGTTGCCGCGTGAGAATATAGTTTGTCCTTATGAACGAAACTCGATTTATTTGTTATTTCATATAATACGTTAGATATGCCTTTTCTTAAATTACCCTTTAATTTTAGCTGTACGAAAAGCACTGTGAGCAGAATACCAATCATAGGAAATATGGTAATCAGATATTCCTGACCAGTAAAATCCCAATCTCGTTGAAGGAAGTGCTGTATATAATGCACCGTGTACTTCAGAATAACCGCCACGATACCCGTAACTATACCGATAATCACGGCTACGAGCAGAAGCATTTGGCTGCGCGTTAGTTTATATTTAATTTTTTCTATCATAGAATTTGTTTAGATCATACAATCAATGGTAAATGTAAAAGAATTCAAAATTACGGAAAATCTCGCAAAAAAACATAAGTTTTTGTTTTTGATAATTTATATATAATGGTAAATAGTTTTCCCAGCAATACAATAAAATACCCCTTTGGCACGTGGATTGAATTACGGGGATATTGCTGATGTATTTAGCATAAGAAAGTGGCTAATAATCGTCAGAATAGCGAAATCTTAAAATTAAAATATAGAAGTATGAATTCCAGCTGTCAATATAACTCCATTAATATCAATGATGTAGAGACAAATGAAGCTATTATGCAGAAATTTATCCAACTGAGAGAAGAACTACTCGGAGTGCTATCTGATTGGTGCGAGATGATGTATAATAAAAGAGTAGAATTGCAGAATCTGTATAAGGAAATGTTCGGCGAGTTAGAAGATGAACTCGACGCGAAAAGCCAGAACGATGCCGAACTGCAAAGACGCGTAGATCTCTTGTGTATGCGAATGAAAGCAGGCGAGAGGGTATCGCAGTCTACGCTCGATAGTATCAACAAAATCATAGATTGGGAGCTTAGCTATAAGCAGAAAAGGAAAAGCGATATACAAAGTGGAGCGACTTTCACTTCTAAGCAGGGCAATACCACTTATACTATAAATATCGAAATGCCAGAGCAGAAGGATCTATCCGGTATTTATAGAAAGATAGTGAAGCATCTGCACCCTGATTTAGTGGGCGAGAGCGAGGCGAAGAAGCGCTATTGGAACTGCGTGCAATCTGCATACAAAGCAAAGAATGCCGAAAAACTGGATATGTTCCGCAAGAACTTATGTCCGGAGTATATCTCGGAAAATGCAAATTCACAGGGAATAACCCAGCTGAAGAGGGATATTCATAGAGAGAAGTGTTTGATTGAATTTGCAAAGAGCCAAGAGCCGTTTATCTACGAGGAAAAGCTAGGCGATATGCTATGGATTAACGAGAAGAGAAATCAGCTGTATAGCCAGCTGAATAAACTTGATAAAAGAATTGATCATAATAGTAAAATAATAAAAACCCTTACTGCTCACATTTAGCGGTAAGGGTTTCCCTTATTTCCTTTGTCGGCGTGGCGGGATTTGAACCCACGACCCCTACTACCCCAAAGTAGTGCGCTACCGGGCTGCGCTACACGCCGTTCGTGCTTTCATATCGCCTCAGCGGGCAAAAGCAAGAATACAAAGATAAGTAAAATTGATTATCTAAACAAAAAATAAGCAGATTATTTATTTTTTATATAGTTTATACTAAATAAATAATAATTTCGTCTTAAGAACTTCAAGGGTTATTGAACAATGAAACAATTAAGGCATATTATAATAGCACTTTCTGCGTTTATGTTCCTGCCGCTGGTGTCTTGCGGTGGAGGAAGCATAGACGAAGACCTGGAGATTATTGGTGATTTCATCAATGATAATCTAGGTAGTATTGTGTCCTTTCAGCCGGATTCCGTTAAATATAAAATATACCCTAACTTCTACGAAGCAAACCAAAATGCTAAAAACGTAAGAAGGATAAACGTAAATAACTCCGCACTTGATAAGCTACCAGACGATATCGCGAAATACGAAAACTTAGAGGGATTAGAAGCGGCGCATAATAAAATAGGAGAAATGAATGCCAAGCTGACTAAGCTATCTAAGCTATCATTTCTTGACTTAAGTAATAATAAAATCGAGAAGTTACCCGAAAGCGTATATAATATGATATCCCTACGCGTGCTGAAGCTGCACTCCAATAAGATTAGCGAAATACCTGAATCTTTGGGCTATTTGGAGGAATTAGAGGAGCTATATCTGAATGATAATAAGATAGACTCTCTGCCGAACTCATTTAAGCGACTAAAGAATCTGAAACGCCTATCAATTGCATCTAATAAATTGCGCCATTTCCCGAAGGTTATCACTAAGCTTAAGACATTGGAATATTTAGACTTATCAAATCTCTATTTTGATAAGAACAGTGAACTAAAGCAGGAAGTGAAGAGCAAACTCCCCAATACTACAATAATCTGGTAAGTCCTTTAATTGAATAAACTTAAGAACTATTTTAGCTGAAATTCCACTCTTCTATTTTGTGATCTATCTTCCTCTGTGTCGTTCGGACGTACAGGTTGAGTCTTACCGTAACCTTTTGCCTGCAGTCTGTTTTTCGGAACGCCTTTAGATATCAAGTAGTTAACAACTGCATTTGCTCTTTGCTTAGAGAGCTGCATATTGAGGGCATCAGTTCCTATGTCGTCAGTATGACCAGAGATAAGCACCTTATACTTAGTTTCCTTCAGCATAAATGCTGCTAATCTATCCAATTCTGGGAAAGATTCTGGGAGTAATTCATACTTTCCAAATTCAAAGAATAGGTTATTTATGGTGATGTTCGCACCTTTCATCACTGGCACTAAATATAGGTCGCGATAAATCGTGCGATGATAAGTCTCATTAGTTAAGTCTATGTTATTTGTAAGTGATAGGTAATCCTCAGCTTCTGCTAAATAGCCATAGAGTTTGCCTGCTGGCAGTGCGATTTGATATTCCCCTGTGTTCGGGTTCGAGCTTGCCACGCCAGCTTCTATGTTCTCGCCGAGTAGTTCGTATATGATCTTTGCTTCCACGGGAGATTGATCTTTCATATTTAATACTTTTCCTGTGATAAGCGTAACTACTTTCGGCTTAAGTGATTGAGGAAGTAGTAACTTAAATATGTCACTCTGACCATACGACTGCTTCGATGATGTGTAATAGGCGTACTCACCGGAAGCAGGAACTGTAAGGTAGGCGTCCCAACCTTCTGTATTCAGTGGTCTGCCTATGTTTAGTGGCTCACTCCAATTGTGCCAAGTGTCGTCTAATCGCCTTGTAATGAAGATGTCGTAATCGCCATAGCCGGGGCGGGCATTTGTGGAGAAGTACATAGTGCTCATATCGGCAGAAAGGAATGGTGTGATGTCCATTCCGGCTGTGTTTATCGTCTCGCCAAGGTTTATTGGCTCGCTCCAAGAGCCATCGCCTTTTTGGAAAATGGCGTATAGGTCATTCTCGCCGAACCCTTGGTCTTCGAGGTTCGCAGAGATGATGATGGTCTTTCCATTCGGTGCGAAGCAGTAATTTACTTGGTTGTTCTTTAGTTTTAAGTTGGATAAAATCGGTTCAGGTTTTTCCCAAGAATAGCCATCAAACTTGCTTACTGATAGTCCGGATTTCACAGTGCCATCTGGCATATAAACATTGCCCACATAGAGCTTATTTTCGTCAGTGGATAGCCCCAGTGCGAAGTTATGATAGTCGTTATTTAGCGGTTCGCCTATGTTTTGTGCCTGGTTAAATTCTCCATTCGTATCGCGAATAGCTATCCAAATATCCTGATTTTTCTTTATTCCGAAGTTGTCGGGATGCAGGTCGCGAGTGAAGTATAGCTTTTCTCCATCTTGCGATATTATTGGCATAATTTCATAAGCAGAGCTATTTACGTTTTCGCCTAAATTTATAGGTTTTAAGTTCTTAAGATCGTGATTCTCAGCTTCGTTAATAGTAATGCTATATTGCTTGTCGGACATCATAATGCCGACTGCATCTATCTGCATGCCATTATATGCTTGGTCTGCAGCTACTTTAAGTTCCACCGTGCTTACTTCAAACTTAGTTTTTTTGAACTTATAATGGTTCAGCCTTCCTATGTTTGTCGATCTTGGAGTTTTATTTTCATATACTGTAATCTGATTTTCATCATCATCGGAGAGGATGATAGCAACAATCAGCCCAGAGTTAAAGTTTTCATTAATTACGACTTGGTTTATCCTCATCGGAGTTCTATATCTAAGTTTTATGGTTTCGTATGCTCTTCCGAACGTAGCTTTCGGCATCCACGCAGCGCTAGATATTCCTGCATTAGGCATAATGTTCGGTTTTCCGAGTATTGTTTTCGCAGAGCTCTCTCTCGGACTAAACTCAGAGCTAACAAATACTACTCTATCAGCCCATTGCACTTCCGGGTTGTCCTGAGCGAAAGAGCTGTTAACGAATGAAGTTATCGCGATAATT
>JBHADY010000204.1:0-4699 GCA_041855325.1 Ignavibacteriota bacterium | reverse complement strand
TTTCAATCATTATGAAAAAAAAGGTAGATAGGATAAAACTCAGACCGAAATACTTCGCCTCTGGCTTCGATAGGCTCGTGAATTGCAGATATACTATCGTGGCAATTGATAAATATCTCGCTATAAATGATATTAACTCTAACTTAAATAAGTCCTTAACTTTCAGCTTAATTCCAATGAGAATAACCGCAACAGACACAACAAAGTTCCCGAAGGCAAGGGCTATCCCCACTATAATTTGATGCGTTAGCAGTGGATCATTTCCCATTTTTGTCTTTCTTATCCATTGATTTGCTCAGCCTGATGACCGTGCGTAAGAAGTTATAGAAGCCAAGAATAGTAAAGCCAACAAGTAGAATGATAAGATAGCGAGGAGAGCTGCTATTCCACTTGTCTATGTAATAACCCAGCACAGCACCCAGCACAATTGTAATAACCAGCTGCCAGCTTACAGTAAGCACCGGAGCCATAGTCTGCAGGTCTTTGCTGCGTTCTATTTGTTCTTTACGTTTATCCTTAAAATTCATATTTCAATAGGAAAATACACTTATTCTTGCAAAGAAAGTGAAGGCGAATATACGAAATTTATCGGAATATATATATTTTTGCATACGTTTAATAAGAACTTTATCTATTCTAGAGACTAATAGATTAACTATGAAATACTTAATTCTGATATTTACAATTACTTTTGCTCTGTATTCTTGCTCGGCAAAGCAAGACTCAGAGCTAATAAATAAAACTAATCTAAATGATGCTGCTTCTTCCAAAGTAGATAATACCACTGCAAATAGCGATACCACTTGGCACATAAGCATAGCAGCTGTGGGCGATATTATGCTCGGCAGTGGCTTCCCAGATGATTCTTACCTCCCCAGCGACTGCGGAGAAAGCCTTATGGAAGCAGCCCGCGATGACCTAGCCGATGCTGATGTCACCTTCGGTAACTTAGAGGGGGCTGTGCTGAACGAAGGGAAATCCACCAAAGGGCGTGGCAAAAATACATACAGCTTTCGTATGCGTGAGTGCGCAGTCGGCGTGCTGAAGGACTTCTCCTTTGATGTGCTTAGCATAGCTAATAACCATGCATTCGACTTTGGTCTCGCTGGAAATAATAACGCAGCTAAAGTCATAGAAGAAAATGGAATTAAGCACTGCGGAAAGGAAGAAATGCCATATTGCATAGTGGAGCTGAAGGGAAAGAAAATAGCATTCATAGGTTTTGCTACATCTCCCGGAACACCACTGATGACGGACATTCCAGCAGCACGCGAATTGATTCGCTCTCTTAATGATAAAGCAGATATCATCGTGGTAAGCTATCACGGTGGTGGCGAAGGACAAAAGTATAAGCATATTACTCGCGTGCAGGAGACTTTCCTTGGTATGAACCGAGGGAACCCATACGAATTCGCCCACTCAATGATAGACGAAGGGGCGGATTTGGTCATCGGGCATGGTCCGCACGTGCCACGCGCAGCTGAAATATATAAGAATAGACTAATCTTCTACAGCCTTGGTAATTTCTGCACATATAAGCAATTCAGCCTCGGTGGCAGCAACGGCTATGCACCTATTGCCATTAGCACATTAAACGAAAATGGTGAGTATATAAAGCATGATATTCGCTCTTACTATCAAGTGAAGCCGGGCATATTGCACAAAGACCCAGAAAAGAAAGCCGAGAAGGAAATTTATAGACTTTCCGGAATTGACTTCCCCGAAAGTGGAATAAAGGCGAACTAATGGCTAAGAAGTTTGATTCATACGATGTGTTTCATCTTTGCTCTTTCAGCGGAGGGACATATAAGGTGGTCAGGCTCCACATTGCTCAAGCTTTTTGTAAGAATATGGCAACCTCGCACTATGAGAATTTCCCAGTGGCATCTGTTCTCCTTCCCGCAAATAAACGACAAGATATATTCAACATATATGCCTTTGCTCGCACTGCAGACGACGTAGCCGATACCCTGCTGGAATTCTCAACAGAGGAAAGAATAGCACTGCTGGAGTCGTATCTCAATAACCTGCGTTATTACGTTTCCCGCTTGGACGTGCCTATGCACAACCGAAAGATGTTTAATCCTGTGCTTTTCGCCTGTGCATTTACTATTCGCAAGCTGAATCTTCCGCTTGCACCATTCGAGCGACTAATAAAAGCTTTCGAGTATGACTCGGACTTTCGCCAAGCAGACACAATTGACGATTTAATGCGCTATTGCGAACTCTCCGCTAACCCCGTCGGCGAGCTTATCCTTCGCGTCTTCGAGCTTGACAATGAAGAGAGAATAGCCCTATCAGATGCAATTTGCTCCGGACTACAGCTCGCGAACTTTTGGCAGGACTTCTCAGTTGATCTGCCAAACCAGAGATGTTTCATTCCAAAGCAGATACTCGCAAAGCACGGTATGGGCGATACTCCGCAAGACAAGTGGGCTAAGCACCCGAACTTCCCCAAAGTGCTGAATGAACTATATGACTACACGGATGCGCTCTTCACACGCGGAAAGGCACTCATAAAGCAGCTGAAGCCACGCCGCTTACGCATTGAAATTGCACTTACTCTGCGTGGCGGACGTCTTATACTGCGGAAAACCCGCAAACTACGCACAAAAATACTAACTCAAAGACCCAAGATAAGCAAGCTGGGCTTCGCAATAGAAGCAATAAAAGCATTATTCGATTAACGTACATATATATGAATAGCATAAGCAAATACGATTTAGCAAAATACGAAGGAAAAGAGGTTCTGCAGAACGAAACCTCGAACTTTGCCTCATCATTCAAAGTACTGTCGCGAGAGAAACGTCTGGCGATAGAATCCCTATATTCATTCTGCTCATATATAGATGATATAGTCGATGAGGAAAACAGCGAAAGTGTTAATGCTGAGAGCAAGCTATCTCGTCTTGCCTTTTGGAGCGATGCTATTGAGAAAATGTATTCAGCTGGCCTCGACTGCCCGGAGCTTAAGCACTTCGAGGAGATGTCCCGCCAGTTCAACATACCCAAAGAGTATTACCTTACCCTAATTAACGGCTGCAAGCGAGACCTGCAGCAGAACCGATACGAGACTATAGATGATCTGCTTCAGTATTGCTATGGCGTTGCCTCTATTGTGGGACTTATCAGCATAGAGATATTCGGATATAGAGATCTAAAAATTAAAGAATACGCCGTAAATTTGGGCTATGCTATGCAGCTGACGAATATAATTCGCGACGTGAAAGCAGATAAAGAACGCAATTTCATCTACCTTCCACTTGCTGATTTATATGCCTTCGGATTAAATGAAAACGATATTATGAAAGAAAATTACAATGAAAAATTCATAAATCTTATGAAATTCCAAACCGAGCGAGCTAAACAATACTATGCAAAAGCAGAGGAATTACTGCCGAAAAAGGAAATCCGCACTCTATTCCCTGCCGAGATTATGGGAGAAGTGTATTACCGTATACTCCTTAAAATTGAAAAAAATAATTACAATGTATTCAGAGAGAAAACTAAGCTCACAAAGCCCCAAAAGCTACTTATTGCGCTAAAGCATTGGATAGCCTCTTTATGAATTAAATTCATACTTTCTAACTAAAATATGAAATATAATTTTTTACTTGCATATATTCCTCTAGTTCCTTATATTGCAATTAATCGCCGTAGAGCAAAGTTGTTTTCCACTATTAAGTGAAAGATTTACTTCTCGCGATGATTATAGGCACAATAATGTAAAAAACTAAATTATGAAAAAATATTCATCATTTGTTCATTTTTCTTTTTACAAGCTAAACAATGAATTATGAATTTTGATTCATAGTCATAATAGCTATACAAATACAATTGACAAATATTAGCTTTGTATAAATATATTAACAGAAATTCTGAAATACACTCAAGGGGAAAAGTCGGCGGCGGGGCGAACACGTCCCGCTTCAGTCGACTATCTTCCCTCTCTCCCGCTTCACAATAAGATTCACCTTTTTCACGTCGAATATTGCTATAATATCATAATATATAGCAAATAAACAAATGAACATACAAAAGATAATGCGGGCGCTGCACCGAGATATTGGCTTTTTAGTCATCGGGCTGACGCTGATATTCGCCGTAAGCGGGATAATCTTAGTCCATAGGGATTCCGATCTGCTGAAAGCCCCCCGCCAAGTAGAAAAACGCTTTCACCCATACCTAAACAAGTTTGAGCTGGGCTTAGCACTGCGAATGCGCGACTTCCACATACTGCGGGAAGACAGCGCCAAGATTTACTTCACACCTCAGGGCGAGTACGACAAGCGCACGGGTGTGGCGGTCTATCACACGAACGAAGTACCGGAGTTTTTTCAATCGCTCAATAAACTTCATCGCATAAAAAGCAAGAACAAAATGAGTTGGTTCGTAATAGCCTATTGCGTGCTTTTGGCATTTTTAGCCATCTCTTCCTTCTGGATGTACAAGCCAAAGACCAAGCCTTTTAAGCGAGGGATAATATTCACTCTTGCTGGATTTATCATCGCTGCAATATTATTACTATTATAATCTATCATTATCATTATTATAATCAGCATAATATTTATTTCAGCAGTATAATAATTATTTGATATTTTATACTTATTTTTGTATTCTATCATTATTTGTATAATGATAATTTACATAAAACTAAACACATAAATTGACAATCGAGATGGATTTAAACGACATAAAT
>JBHADY010000203.1:0-3278 GCA_041855325.1 Ignavibacteriota bacterium | reverse complement strand
TCACTGGGCACAGGTCTCTTGCTATGACCTCTTGCTTGAAGCAGTAGATGAGAATCGCCGTGGCAATTCCTATATTTACTACGCAAAAACTACTGAAGATGCCAGCCGCTTCGCCACCTCGGACGATGAAATGCGCAAGCATATAGTTAATACTCGTAACTTCATTATTCTTCAGAACTTAGACTTTCTAAATAATAATATAGAATCTCTGATTTTCTCGGCATATAAGAATATTGATCAATACCCCAGCTTCACGAAAAAGGATATTAATAAGCTATATAGCAACTATATCTCGGCTCAGGACTATGTGCGTCAGTATTACTTGGCATTCGTTCGCTTTGTGCTGAATGAAATTCAAACGCAGATAGAGAAGGAAAGTCGCACTTTGTGCAACTCATATAATGAATATCAGTCGCCAGTGCATAAGTCCATTATTAGTGAGCTAATTATAAATGAAGAGAAGTCGGACTTCGCCAAGCTTCATCTTCACTTTGATAGACCAATAGCTGATGAATTCGCAGTGGATACCTTCCGCATAGGCGATAGCGTAAGCCTATATAATACAAGTAATTACACAGGTGGCAGTATAAACAATATGGTGCTGAAGTGCGGTATAAAAGATATATCACCTAACCACATAGTAGTAACCCTACGCAATAAGCTATTCCCTCGCCGAAAGCTGACTGTGCCTGGAGACAAATGGGCTGTTGCTTCAGAGGCATCAAGCAGAAACAATAAAAAGCTGCTGGGGGCGCTGACTACATTCCTCTTCGCAAATAAGCAGAAACAGGATATTCTTATGGGCGTAAGCGAGCCAAGACTGCTCGAAGAGCCAATCAGCGTGTATTACGAAGGCTTAACCGATAATCAAAACAAAATACTAAACGAAATACTAAACTCCCGCGATTATTACCTATTGCAGGGACCTCCCGGCACTGGCAAAACATCTTACCTATTGCGCCACTTGGTGAAGTACCTGCACGAGGAAAGCGATGAAGTCATTCTCCTTTTGGCTTATACTAATCGCGCTGTAGATGAAATATGCGAAGTGCTGAATAAACTTGGTTATGAATACCTGCGTCTCGGCAATCGCGATTCCTCCAAGCATCAGGATAGACTAATAGTCAATATGATAGAAAATGGAGATATACGCAAGCTATTCCATCCTATTCGCCAGATGCGGATTATAGCCGCCACAGTTACTACTGCCTTGAACTCGCCGGAAATATATGATATTTGGCGCTTTACGGCAGCCATAGTAGATGAAGCTTCGCAAGTATTAGAACCACATATAATCGGTACTCTCTCGCGTATGAATAGGTTCATCCTCATAGGCGACGAGAAGCAATTGCCGGCTATATCTACTCAAGATGCAAACAATATAGAGAACTTCCAAGATGATGAATTGCTGGGCAATCTGGGCTTCACCAGCTTGGGCAACTCCATATTCGAGCGTCTATTACGCAATGCACATCTGCGAGGGTGGAATCATTGCAATGGTATGCTCAAAGAGCAGGCGCGTATGCACAAAGAGGTGCAGGATTTCCCGAATTATTACTTCTATTCAAGTGAGTTAGAGCCGCTTGATATAGACAATAGGCAAACGCAGGAGTTCCGTTTTATTGACTTATCCAATAATGCAGATGTTCCACAGTATATAGAGGAATTGGCGAGCAATCGCTTCGTATTCTTGGACGTACCGAAGACGCGCGAACGCAAATCCAATAGACGCGAGGCGAGTATAATCACTGAGATTATCTCTCACTATGTTACTGCTCTCGGCGATGACTTCCACGAGAAGTCTATCGGGGTTATTTCGCCTTTCCGCGCCCAATGCGCCCAAATACGCAATATTCTGAATGATACGCTCGCTCCAGAAATAGCTGATGCCATCAGCATAGACACGGTGGAACGCTTCCAAGGTAGCGAATGCGATATTATACTATACTCTTTCGCTACTAACTCTGAGTTTATGCTGAATAACGTATCTTCGATTAATGAAATTGGCGGAGAGCTGGTGGATAGAAAACTGAACGTAGCGCTAACGCGTGCTCGCGAGCAAGTAGTGATACTGGGAAATAGTCCGCTTCTTAGTAAGAATCACCTCTTCGGCGAGCTGATAAACTACTCAAAGGAAAAAGGTAAATACATAATCTTGTAGACTAAAAAATGTAGACTAAAAAAAGGGCTTTCGCCCTTTTTTTGTTTATGCTTTTTTTATCTAAATTGTCTTAGTTCTCGATTGGAGTTTCTATGTTAATCTTCACCGTGCGGCAGTAGAAGCGTCCTTCAGGAAGCTCATTATTATAGAGTAACTCTTCCTCGCCTACACCATAAATGCTAGCATTTGATATTTTAATGCTCTTAGCAAATTCATTTGCGCGAGCTGTGGATATCTTCTTATTCACGGCTTCACCTCCCATGCTATCAGTATAACCAACGATGGAAACGATGGATTTATCAGTTATTCTCTTCTTCACGAAGTCGGCAGTTTTCTTGTGTTCTGTGCCGAGCTTGGATTTACCATAATCGAAGAGAATCAAACTATAGAATTCGAATTCCTTATCGGCTATGCCTTCCACGCGTTTTTTATCTATGGTTAATTGATCCACCTTAATTTGCTGTGGCTCGGTGGTGTATGTGTTTCCTATTTTATCTGTAACTTCCAGAGCATAAAGTAAGTTGCCGCCTTTGGTTGGCACGTTCTTAGATTTCTCTTCTATCACCCAATTCATAGAGTCTGGCAATTCATCATTTCCGGAGAAGCTCTTAATCACTTGTCCTGCCTGCATAATGTTTAATTGCCAACTGCTTATGCCTGCATCGGATTCTACACTTGGACGGAACACGATAGTAGTCGTTGGGATAGTCCTTAGTGTATCAATAGTCAGCACCGGCTCTGTGATATTTGGCTCGTCAGAGGTGATTTCCACTCTTCTATTTTCTTCATTTCCGCCTACTTCCGACGCATTTGATGGCTCAGAAGGCAGGTTTCCGTATTTTATGTTTATTCTCTCTGGAGCTATATTCCAATTATTAACGAAGTATTCTTTCACTGTTTCTGCTCTGCGTTTAGAGAGTTCAGTGTTATTCTGTTCGACGCCTTCATTTGAGTTAGTACCAGTGAGTGTGATAGTCGCATTCGGGTATTTCTGCATTCTACTACCGATAATATTATACACATAGTAGTAAGTAGGCAGAACGTCCATATCCTTCAGGTTTTCCTCGCTGAAATTAGCAGCTTCTTCTTTATTTGCTAATATGTATCTGTTTGGAAT
>JBHADY010000202.1:0-4794 GCA_041855325.1 Ignavibacteriota bacterium | reverse complement strand
CTTCACTTTGAAGCTGACTGCATTCAGCATAAATTCGACATTCGGGAACATAGTTTTATCGAACTCACTGAGCACCTCGCGGCAGATCTCCGCAGAGTCATACTCCTGATAGTCTAACTCATTGGAACGCCCAACAGTTACGATGTCGCGCACCCTTTGAATTAGTATGTTCACCTGATTCAGAATCTTACTTGCTCTCTCGGCTTCAAACTCGGAGTTATTCTTAATTTGATCAGCATTAAGGCGAATTGTCGTCAGATTCGTCTGCATATCGTGCGCCAGCTGTGACCAATTGTGCAAACGATTCTTCTCCAGCTCCTCGGTTATATCAGTACCATTAATGATAATGCCATCGAACACACCCGCGAACTTGAAAAGCGGAATGCTGGAAATAATCCATTCCTTCGTGCTATTTGCATCGCTGAAGATAATCTTCTGATTAAAGCTTTCCTTCAGCTCGAGCGACTTATCTATATATGATTTAAATGACTTAGTAAATTCATCTACTAAGTAATACGAGTACTTTTTGCGTTTATTGTAATTCGTCGGAATGCCCAAAAGCTGGTGAGCATTCTCGTTCATTTTTGTGATTTTACCTTTTTTATTCAGAATTATGGTAATACCAGCGCTATTATCATTCACGAAGAGGTTAATGATTTTCTTCTGCTTAAAATATAAGCGAGAAACTATAATTATTATTGCTATAAGTATTATAGGAATAATAAACTTACCAATTTCATCATAAGTATTTTTCACCTGCCATAGTTTATTCTCCTGCATAGAGAAAATATAGCTATTATTTTGGTTCGAGATGACCAAAAGGCTATCAAAAAGGAAGAAATCAATATCGCGATTATAATGGATAGGCAATTTTAATCTATCCTGAGATTGCACAGTTCCATTATCATCAAGCGTTAGGAGGTGATTATTAATAATGCAGACAGTCTTTCCATCAAGTATTTTAAATATATTGTAGTTATCAAAGTCACTTAACAAAGTAGAAAAGTATATTTTCTTCTTTAGATAATTATATTTTATTAACTCAATCTTGTTATCTTCCTTAGAAATATAGTAGATATCGCTGGTGCCACGTTTAATATGAATATCCTGTATATTAGCATTAATCCAGGTGTGGGAAATAGCTTTATTCTTTAAGTTCATCAAGATCAGCTCGCTATTGCTTTCACTTTTTATGCCGGTGGCAATTAGTAGTTTATCGTTAAGCACCTGCATCTTCGGAGCATCTAAGATATTGATTTTGTGGAAAATAAAGTCCTCCACTTGAGAAGAAGATTTGAATAATCCCACCCCACTTTGATTGTACTTTAAAAAGTAAATATCCCTTCCGCTTAAGCAGGCTGATAGCACATTATCAGATATATAGCTAATAGTGAATTTACTTAAATCCAAAGAATATAAACGGCTATCTATCTTAAATAACAGTAATTTAGAGTTGTAGTCTAAGTTAGTAACTTCGCGGAACTGCACTCGCGAGATTTCCAGGCTTGTAGACTTTGCAAGGCTTCCATCTTTCGTGTAATTGTTTAGTAAGATGGAATCGCCAGAGTAGAGGAATAAATAAAGATCGCCATTAATCAGCAAGCAGCTGATTATCTCGCTCCCTATCTTAAGCTCTTTGTAAGTATTTGATTTTAAATCATCTACGATGATAAGTGAATTAAACGAACCCAGCGTATTCTTCTCCGCGAAGAAAGTGCTTCCGCGGCTTGCAAAATACGTGTAAGGCTTCTGATTCACAAGATTATAGATATAGGGGTATCGCACTGCTGCAAAGCAATCAATAGCCACAAGGAAAAATAGCAATATGTAATAATAATTCTTCACTAATTAGTGTCTCATTCGCTTATTTCGACTATACACAGAGCTTCAATGCCTTCGGAATTGCCGACAATACCGATTTTCTCGCCTGTCTTGGCTTTCACGTTGACTCTATCGGCAGGAACACCGCAGAGACTCGCGATTTTCTCTTTAATCGCTTGTTTATATGGTGAAAGCTTTGGCTTTTGTAGCATAATCACGCTATCTATATTAGATATCTTATAGTTACGTTTATGCATTTCCTCAAGTACTACTTTCAGCAAGTCCGCACTATATACGTTCTTATATTTAGCATCTGAATCAGGGAACCACTCGCCTATATCGCCAAGTGCCATCGCCCCGAGAAGCGCATCAATAAGCGAGTGAATGAGTACATCGCCATCGCTATGAGCCACGCAACCAATTGTAGAATCAATACTTACACCACCGATAATAAGAGGACGTCCTTCTTCCAATCGATGCAAATCATTTCCTATTCCTACCATAATTGTGTTAATATAATAAGTATTTTAATCGCATATTTAAAAATTGCACCAAGCCTTCATTCACTAATTCCATTAATGTTTCGCTTGACTTAAAATTCGTTACTTCATCGAAAATAGCAGAATTCCCCACAGCTTTTATGAACATCTCTCTGTCGCGTTTTTCGAGTTTAGTTTTTGTTATAAAATCCGGTTTCTTCTCAAGCAACTTAGCAAGTATCTTAAAACCGAAGGAGTAAAGGCGTGGCGAATAATCGCTATCAAAGTTAAAGAGTATTCCCGGCTTTTCGCTAATCTTAGTATTATGTATTTTGGAGATTACTATACCATTTTCATCGAAATCGAATATCTCATTATTGATTATAAGGTTGGGGTTAGTAAAGTAGCAATATTGGAATGGCAAAGTGGTGCCAATCCCAATGTTAAAAATGCGTAGCTCTCCGAAAACGCCCAGCATAGCCGCTCCGCGCACCGCATTAACAGTGGGGATATTCGGAGAAGTAGGATACCAAGCTAAGCCAGTCTTCTCCCAAGGCTGGTCGCGTCGCCAATTTCGCATTTTTAGTACTTCATACCGCAGATTTTCAGCTTGATTGAAGTACTTCTCACCCACGAATATGTTCACCAGTTCGCCTATAGTACAACCATGTATATACGGTATAGGCGCTATTCCGATAAAACTACTATTTGCCACCTTTAGCACGTTTCCATCTACAAGGTCGCCACTAAGTGGATTTGGTCTATCACAAATGAGTATATCTACATCGTTCTCTGCTGCAGCTTCGAGTATATTATACATAGTGCTAATATAAGTATAAGAGCGAATGCCTATATCCTGAATATCAATCACTATGACATCTATATCCTTCAGCATATCAGATGTAGGCTTGCGTTTATCACCATAGAGTGAGATAGACTTAACGCCGAAAACTTCATTATCAGAGACGTGAACGCCGGCAGGAATTATCGAATAATAGCCGTGTTCCGGAGTAAATATAGTCTTAAGCTTAAAGCGCGGACTCGAAGCCATTATCTCTGCGGTCTGATCTCCGTTTCGCGTGCGACTGGAGAAGTTCGCCAGCAAAGCCACATTCTTATTTTTGATTATCTCGAAGTTATTCTCTATCAGGATATCAATTCCGAGCTTAACTGTATTATTCTTAATTGCATACGAGCTTAGAGTGCAAGCAAGCATAATCAGGGAAACAATTATTAGCTTTCTCATTTGTGTTTTTTCAAGTAATCCTTAGCTTTTTCGTGAGAATTTTGGAAGTTCGGAGACTCCAGCACCTTCTTATAGTGCTCTTTAGCTTTACTTACGTTGCCTTTTTGCTCGTATATCATTCCGAGTTTTAAATGAGACATAGAGATAAAACCCGAGGCCTGTTTATCCACTTTATTGCTCATCTTGCTGCTTGCAGTCAGGTATTTGATAGCTCTATCGAAGTTACCACGGCTCATCAAAATATCGCCATAATAATACATAGCTTCGCGTGCGAGAAGGTCATCATAACCATAAGTCTTCTTGCTTCCGCTCACGAGTAGCTTATACCATACTTTTTCCGCTGCGGAGAAGTTACCTTTAACATAGTATAACCTGCCTAAGTACTTCTGGAAGAAAGGATTATCGGGATACTTACTTGCCAGCTTTTGAGCTATTGCAAGGGCATTATCCCAGTCTTTTTCAAATTGATAGAATATCTGCAATAGCACAATTTTAGCTTCTACATCGGCATAGAGTGCGCTTTCGGCAGAGGCTTTAAGTTGTTTAATTCCAAGTACTTTATCACCAATAGGCGCAAAAGACAATAGTGGCTTAAGAAGCGGCATTTCATCAGGGATTACCTTAGAGAAATAGTTATAGTATCCTATGCCGAAGAGCATATCGCGATTGCCCGGAGCCAGGACTAAGCCGCGAGTAAGCAGTTTATATGCTTCTTGCCCATCTATTGCGGCATTCACCCACTGCTCGCGAATTGTATAAAAACGTCCGCGATAGCCGATAGCCGCAGCTTTAAAGAATATTGCTCCAAGGCTATAATTAGCTGTGTCAAGTTCCTGTTGTGCCTTATCAATTACCTTATTAATGCTTTTGAGGAACTGTTTATCGTTTGCTGTGCTGCGTGTATTGAGCTGCACCTTCCACCAGTCGCTTGTGGCTTCCAAGAAGTACCCCGCCAAGTTGCCGGGATATTCTTTCTGCACTTGTTTATAAACTTTCTCGCATAGAGAGAAGTTAATATTATATATTGCATCTATTCCGACCTGCACTAATGAGTCTGCACGCGTCTCCATAATATACCATTGCGATTTCGCCGAATTAATACCCATCACGAAAAGTGATATAAGTAGTAGTATTTTCCCTATCTGTGTTCTAAAATTCCTCATAACTGTATATAATATTATAATATTTTTGGAAAAGTTAATTATTCTTTCATATTTCTCTATTTCGTTTTTTTAGAATGTTTAAAAT
>JBHADY010000201.1:0-5402 GCA_041855325.1 Ignavibacteriota bacterium | reverse complement strand
CAAAAAGCAAATTAAGCTTTCTTTGATATTAAAAAAATATTGATTATGTATTTTAAGTCCGGGACAGATTTGTTTTCTCAAGCAGTAAAATTTTCATAGATTCCCTCATGCGATTGTGCCGGACTTCTTTTTGATAATAATTTTCATAATATAGATACCTCATAATTTACTCAGCAAGCTGTTTGCTGAGTTTTTTTTTACGCGAAAAACTTTTATATTTGTATATATTTTATTTTTGTTTAATCATACTTCCATATTATGAAGAAATCAATAATACTTCTATTACTTAGTATCTTTGCTTTTGGCGATATTAGTTTATTTGCTCAGCAGGATGAAGAGCTTATAATCTATCCTGCAGATAGAAAAACAGCAAAGCCTATTAAAATATCAATCGATGAATCAGAAAGACCGAGACGATCACATACATTGGAAACTGACTTCCCAAAGAAATATGCAGAGTACGACTCTCTATTATACACAGTAAAAAATCCAGAAATTAGCGATGCATTCACATTCCTGATGACATATGCTCCGCTAAGCGATCTAGCGGATTACTCCACTGAGTTTATGCTCACAAATGCTATGTATGCTGTTCGCGCTAAGCACGAAACACCTTGGGGGAATACTATCCCAGAGCATATATTTAAGCACTTTGTGCTTCCTCCTCGCGTAAATAACGAAAACCTCGATTCCTTCCGCATAGTAATGTATCAAGATTTACTAAGGCGAGTGAAGCATTTACCAATGTATAAAGCTGCATTAGAGGTGAATCACTGGTGCCACGAGCGCGTTACATATCAGGCTTCGGACGGAAGAACAAGTGCCCCACTTTCCACAATACGCTATTCATTTGGTCGCTGCGGAGAAGAATCCACTCTCTTGGTGGCTGCACTCCGTACTGCTGGCATTCCAGCAAGACAAGTTTATACTCCTCGCTGGGCTCACACAGACGATAACCACGCTTGGGTGGAAGTTTGGGTAGATGGAAAATGGTACTTTATGGGCGCTTGCGAGCCATCTCCAGAGCTAAATATGGGCTGGTTTGCAGTGCCATCGACTCGTACTATGTTCGTGAATACACGTGTATTCGGCAGATACAATGGCGAAGAGCCGGGTGTGGTGCAATCAGAAAAGTTCTCCGAGCTTAACCTTATCTCTAACTATACTAAGACTAAAGAAGTAGAGATAAAAGTAGTAGATGAGAAATCTCAGCCGGTGAAGGGGGCTCTGGTAGAGTTCCAATTATACAATTATGCAGAGTTCTTCACTTTAACTAAATCAGAAACTGATGAAAATGGTATCGCTAAGTTTAAAACTGGATACGGAGATTTAATCATCTGGGCATCAAAAGGCGATGCTTATGGCTTCAGCAAACTTGATAGAAAAGCCACTGAGCTCACTCTTAAGATTACTGATAAGCCCGCTTATAAGCCAATGACGCTGGATATAATCCCACCGGACGAAGGCGAGCCAGTAAAAGTAAAACCAGAAAATAAAGCTCTATGCGATAGTCGCATTCACAAAGAAGACGAAATGCGAGCAAAATATATGGCTACTTTCCCTGATAGTGTAAATGCTAAGAAATACATTGAAGAAGAGAATATCAAGAGCGAACCATACGTGGATTATTTAGTGCGCAGCTATGGTAACTGGAAGGAAATACTTAATTACATTAAAATGGCAGAGGAGAAGTACCCGAATGAAGCAGCTAATTATATTTTGCTATCTGTTATAAGTGCAAAGGATTTACGCGACACTAAAGCAGAGATTCTTATGTCTCACTTAGCATCAGCTCTCCAACTGCAATCTCCTAAGTACAGCCTAGGTGATTGGGCAAATTACATATTAAATCCGAGAATCAGAAATGAAAATATGCTGGCTTGGCGCGGAATTTCCTATAAACTTGCAAAGATAAGTGGCATTAAGCACGAAGAGTTATTAGCTATGTCTAATTTCGAAAAAGTTATGACGATTAGCGATTTCATCAACAATAGAATCACTATTGATAACGTAAGCAATACCCACTCTCGCTCGCCGATTACCCCGCTCGGTATGTTCAATATTATGCGTTCTGATGATAACTCCCGCGACATATTCTTCGTAGCTTTACTGCGTGATTTGGGCGTTCCTGCGAGACTTAACCCCGGCACTGCTGTCCCTCAGTTCTATGATGATGAAAAGAAGCAATGGATAGACAATAACTTCAATAAAGTGAAAAGCAAGGGCGATTACGGCTTCGTAAGCTTTGTTAATAAGTCCAAGTTAGAACCTAAGTACTATTCAAACTTTACTATTCGTCGCTTAGAGGGCGGACGTTTCCACACTTATGAGTTCGACGATATTATGCCAATCAGCGAAATGCCCGATAAACTCGAAGTGCCAACTGGTAAATATATGCTCGTTACTGGAAATAGAAAGATGTACGGCGATGTGCTCGCTACTATCTCCTACTTCGACGTAACTAAAGGCAAAACAACTAAAGTAGATGTAAAGATGCGAGATATTCCGAAGGCTTCTGATCCGTGGATGGTTCTTAATACTAAGAGCTATCAAATCGAAGATATGAACAGTGGCAAATCCCAGCTACTAAGCAATGCAATCAACGGAAAGGACTTCATTCTGGCTATCATAGAGCCGGACAAAGAACCAACTAAGCACTTTATGGCTGACCTTAAGCTGTTGCAAGCGCACGCAGAAACTAAGAAAATGCCACTTATCTTCCTCCTCGAAAAGAAAGATAGTCAAACAAAGCCGAACATTAGCCTATTTAAGAACACACCGAATGCTATCTTCGCTTGGGACTTCGAACGCAATATACTAAATAAACTCGAAGACTATAAACGCGAAGAGCTCGGCGACAACCTGCCTATCGTCATTTACGGCAAAGCTAATGGCAAGCTATTCTACTTCAATAAGGGCTATAAGATAGGTATTATTGACGAAATAATTAAAATTATCAAATAATTATTCAGATTATTATTTTATTATTGAAATAATTCTTAATTTTGTACTTGCTAATAGGCACATATAATTTATGATAAAAAAAGTAAAAATAGCTCCATCATTGCTCTCGGCAAACTTCGCTAACTTAGAGGCTGATATACGCAAATGCGAAGCCGGCGGAAGCGATATGCTCCACATTGACGTGATGGACGGGCATTTCGTGCCGAATATCACCATAGGCGCACCCGTGGTAAAGGCTATCAATAAGGTAACCGACCAGATCCTCGATTGCCACCTGATGATAAGCGAGCCTGAAAGATATATAGATGACTTCGCCGATGCCGGAGCTGATATGATCTCCGTTCATTGCGAAGCCCAAAAGCACCTGCACCGCGTGCTCTCGCAGATTACTGCAAGAGGAGTGAAAGCAGGAGTGGTGCTTAACCCCGCAACGCCTCTTGAATACGCATTCGAAGTAGCGGAATACTGCGATTTCGTACTGATGATGTCCGTTAATCCCGGATTCGGCGGACAAAGCTTTATTCCATCTCTATTTAGACGCTGCGAACGCTTAGCTAAATTCTTATCTACCAATGGATTAGACAATGTCGAAATACAAGTAGACGGAGGAGTTAAGTTCGAAAATGCTAAACAAATAGTAGATGCCGGCGCGAACATCTTAGTATGCGGAAGCGGGCTATTCGCTGGCGACGTAACCGAAAACATTGGCTTGCTCCGCAAAGCTGCTGTGGAAAACTAAACTCGAAATAATGGGCTAATATACAAATATTAGCAACTATGTTTCGTCAATAACAAAACAATAATAATTTACATTTTTAAATAACAATCTTTTAAACTTTATATTGGAGTAAATAATGGCAGTTGAAGGTTTTAATCCATTTGAAATGGCTCAACAGCAATTCGATGCAATAGCAGAAAAATTAAATTTAGATCAAGCAACTCGCGAACTTCTCAGACAAACTGACCGCGAATTAGCATTCAATATCCCTGTAAAAATGGATGACGGTTCTTACAGAGTATTCCGTGGTTTCCGTTGCCAACATAACGACGCTCGCGGACCTTACAAAGGCGGTATCCGTTTCCATCCAGGCGAAACTATCGACACAGTGCGTGCTCTCTCAATGTGGATGACTTGGAAAACAGCTGTAGTGGATATTCCATTAGGCGGCGGTAAAGGTGGCGTAGTTTGTGATCCTCGCGAACTTTCTGACAGAGAACAAGAACAAATCTGCCGCGGATGGGTACGCAAAGTTTACAAATTAGTAGGTCCTACTCAAGACGTTCCTGCACCAGACGTAATGACTAACGGTCAACACATGCTTTGGATGCTCGATGAATACGAAAAATTAGCTGGTACTTTAGCTCCTGGTTTCATCACTGGTAAACCTCTTGGCTCTGGCGGTTCTCTCGGCAGAACTGAAGCTACTGGTTATGGCGTTATTTACTGCTTACGCGAAGCATTAAAAGAAAGAGGCATGGACATTAAGAAAACAACTGCTGCTATTCAAGGTTTTGGTAACGTAGCTCAATACGCTCTCGACCAATTCACTCAATTAGGCGGTACTGTTACTTGTGTTTCTTGCTGGGACAACACAGACAAAAAAGCTTACACTTTCAAAAAAGTATCTGGCTGCAACTTCGCTGAATTAAAAGGTATGGTTGATAAATTCGGCTCTATCGATAAAGAAAAAGCAAAAGCTGCTGGCTACGAAATTCTTCCTGGCGAAGACTGGATTTCTCAAGACGTAGACGTATTAATCCCTGCTGCTTTGGAAAACCAAGTTAATGCTCAAACTGCACCAGCTATCAGCTCTTCTGTTAAGATCCTTTGCGAAGCTGCAAACGGTCCTACTACTCCTGAAGCTGATGAAATCATTAAGAAAAAAGGCATCTTCTTAATCCCTGACTTCTTAGCTAATGCTGGTGGCGTTACTTGCTCTTACTTCGAACAAGTACAATGCAACACTAACTACTTCTGGCCAAAAGAAGAAGTTCTCCAAAAATTAGACCAAAAGATGACTTCTGCTTACCACGCAGTTTCTGAAATGGCTAAAGAAAAGAACGTTTATATGCGCGACGCTGCATACTTAATCTCTATCCAAAGAGTTGCTAACGCTTGCAAACTAAGAGGTTGGGTATAATCAATACTTGAGTAATCAATATAGATTATATAAACTAATAATATTAGTAAAAAGCAATCTCCATCACTTGGGGGTTGCTTTTTTGTTAGTATATTTTTTTAAAAATTAAAATGATTATTTGTTTTTGATATTTTTTTTTTATTTTTGCAACCAAGAAATCATTTCATTTTGATTTCTACTAAATTACTCAATTGTATTGTTCTCAATTGTATTGCACTGATACACCCCAAGAAAGGAGGTTATTATACTGTAGGATGTGCTTGCAATACACAACATTAAGTGATTTTTGATTATTTT
>JBHADY010000200.1:0-2989 GCA_041855325.1 Ignavibacteriota bacterium | reverse complement strand
TAGTTTAGACACATCTTTCTGGAATAAGTCCGTATCAGAAATGAAGATACCGCCCACTCGCAAGTTAACTATGAGTGCATTCAGCAGGGTATAGTACTCTTCGGGTGCTTCTTCCACGAGTTCCAGCCAAGTGCGTATGTTCTTTACGTGATTAATATTCCTATGTATTTGCCAATCATCTGTTAAGTATATTTCGCCTGGGGTGATGAATCCCATTCCTATGATTTTCTTCTCAAGAGCGGTTATAAGCTCTTCATTCTTTGTCTCTGCGATGACCTTTCCGAGTGTAGCAACGCAATCAAGTATGGTGCTTTGATACTTGTTCTTCAGTTCATTGAAGATTAAGAAGGACTGCTCTATAAACTCAATTATCTGGTCTTGCGATAGCTCAGAGGCTATGTTCTTCATCAGTTTGTTTATATCCCAGAGCAAGTGATCCTTCAGGTGGCTCATTCCTGGGAGGTATAGCATATAGAATAAGTAGTATATTTTCTCCACTGGGGAGAGGAATATGTTTGATTTTAGTCTTAGTCTATTTGCTATTTCCTTAAATGATGGTATATTGCTAAGTATCTCTTCGCGTGTGTTTAGTTCGGCGATATTACTTAGATACTCCTCGAATACACTCTTATAGATAGAGTTAATCTCATCTGTATAATCCTTCTTAAAGAGGTGTTGCTTCTGCTTATACCACTTTTCTATATCCATATTCTCTGACCAAAACTCCATATTCTTAGTATATGCGAATTTAGTCAGCTTAAATATCTTATCATTCAGCTGGGCGAAGTCTTCATCGCTCAGGTCATTTTGCTTCAGGCTCAGGCTGGACTTAAAGTTACCAGTGTTTTCCACGAATATGAAGCTATTTGCCTCATCGGAAGCCCATTCTTCTATCTTATTCAAAATGTAGTGCAACTCGTCTATGTATTTATAGCATTCCTTTTCTGCAAGTAAATCGAATAGCGCTAAGTACGACTGCAGCAGGTTTTCCTTGATTTGCTCATCATTTGATTTGCTGAATATCTCGCTGAAGAACTCGTTAATCACATCAATTGCGAACTCATACTTCTCTGACTTCATATAAAGCCATAAGTTATCTAAGGCGATTTTCTTTATATTATCGCTTAAGTACTTATAATTAGAGAAAGGGTGGTTATATTCGGTGAGAAATTCCTTGGTGCTATTGTTTATCCCCCAATAAGATGCGGAGATATTTAAGAACTCTTCTTGTCTTTCGCTGAGCTGAGTTACTGCCCTTGTTTGGTATTTATTTGCTTCGAGTGCTTCGGAGTTAAATTCTTGATTCTTTTTAGTATCCATAATTACACTGCGTAATAGTTATACTTATCTATCTTTAACCTGTTATTAAAAATAATCACAGACTAGACGAAACGCAGAGCCTGTGATTATATTTTGTATATGATTAAGAATTAATTATTAATTAACAATTCTTGCTATTATGCTCTAATTACTTTTTCATTTCTTCTGCTGTATAGCCGATTTCAGTAATCTTATCGATTAGCATCTTCACGTCAGCGTCGCCTTTGTATTCAGCGATACCGCTCACGTGGTCAACTTTTACGTCGCTAAGACCAGGGATAGCAGAAAGTGTTCTCTGCACGCTGCCGCTGCAGTGAGAGCAATTCATTCCACCTACTTTTAGGTATTTTACTGATATGTTTTGATCCATTGTTTTATCCTTTTTGTATTTTTTAGTATAAATTCTATAAAGTGCCGAAAGAATGAGCCCGGCGAAGATAACTGCGCTTAGGTATTCCCAAGGCGTGTTTGCTATTGGTGAGCAGTGCGAACACTGCATAAGTTTTAAGTTCAGGTCTATGTCGAACACAGCCAGTAAATAGTCCAACAAATAGCCATTTAATATAGCAAGGACTACGAGTATTGTTAAATACAGCATCACTGTCTTTCTTCCTATAGCCTTAAAGAGTATAGCGAGCGTTGCTGCATTGGTCGCTGGACCAGCGAATATAAACACGAAAGCCACTCCCGGGCTAAATCCAGCAATAATTAAGCTCACTGCTATTGGAATAGATGCCGTAGCACAAATATACATAGGAATACCTATTGCAAGCATTAGCAGCATACCAAGTATTCCAGAGTTAAAACCACTATCGGCAAAGTAGTTCATCGGCACGAAGAAGGAAATCATCGCAGCGATGAATATACCCACCAAAAAGCGAATTGCTAAATCATCAAAGAACTCGACGAAAGCATAATGCAAGCCACGGAGATACTTGTTCTTTGGCTTTTTCGTAGTCCCGCAAGAGCAGGAATCATCAGTGCAGCAGGAGTCTCCACTTTCAGTAGAGCAACAGCTGTCTTCGCCTTCTGTCGAGCAGCAGGAAGTGCCATCTGTGCAACAACTTTCTCCCTGTTTTTCCGTAATGGTATTTAGTTCTTTGTGCTTAAAGAAGTTCTCGCTGGAGAACTTAATTCTCTGCACTATTGAGCCACTGATTATCCCCGTGAATAGAGCCGATATTGGCCTAAACACAGCAACGAAAGGACCCATCATTCCATAAGTTGCGACTATAGAGTCTATCCCTGTCTGCGGACTCGAAACTAAGAATGAAATTACAGCACCGCGAGAGGCTCCGCTTTTTGCCATATATACTACAGTCGGTATCACTCCGCAGGAGCAAAGTGGCAATGGCACTCCCAATAACGATGCTTTAATTACAGACCATAGGTTATCTTTACCTAAGTATCTGACAATTAGCTCTTTAGTAAAAAAAATATTTAGCAGCGCTACGAACATTAAACCAAAGAGCATATAATAGGACATATCGATAAATATCTCCATAAATATCGATAAAAAATCATATATTGCGGTCATAAAGTTTCAAGTAGTTCTACATAATTAAATCTATAAGACGTATTTTCACACTAAATGATATACACAATTAATGAATATACATAAGTTTTTTTACTTCATACTATTTTTTGCAAATATAGCAACTGCTTATTC
>JBHADY010000199.1:0-2612 GCA_041855325.1 Ignavibacteriota bacterium | reverse complement strand
TTACGCATAAATTCACCTTTAATTATATGAAAAGTCAAATATTTACAAATATACAAAAAATAAGTATTTTAGCAAAATTCTTATTTTTTTTTACTTGAAAGCCATAAGTGATAGCTTTTAGCGTGATTGGCGAAGCCAATCACTTAAAGTTCTTAATTCTTAAAGCGATATCCCTAATCCGAGGGATTATTGCTATCTCGTCAAAAAACGTATGTCGGAAGAAGAACAAAGTCAACTGTCGACAATTTGTCGACAGCTGAAAGTGATAGCTTTCAGCTATCACTTTTTGAATTAAGAATTAAGAAGTAAGAATGAAGAATTGTGGTCATATAATCGCCAGTGGCGATTATCAAATAGATTAGAATATCTCAGCTGTGATTCAATGATTTAAAAGATTTATCACGTTTTCTCGTTTACACCCCTTATTATATGATTATAAAATAATAGGCTCTGCCTATTTTCTACATCAATTCTTAATTCTATTAATGCTCATTGTACTTAAACAAGCACTCAACGGCTTAATGCTCATCCAGCCGAAAGTATTCTCCGATGAAAGAGGATACTTCTTCGAAGCATATAATAAACGTGAATATGCCGAAATAGGCATAAATTGTGAGTTCGTGCAGGATAATCAATCCCTCTCGCAAAAAGGAACTATTCGCGGAATGCACTTCCAATACAATAAACCACAGGGAAAGCTCATTCGCGTGCTGAGCGGAAAAGCTACCTTCCGCGAGATAGATATTCGCATAAACTCCCCTCACTTCGGCGAGTACAGGGAATATGAACTCTCAGCCGAAAATAAACATATCCTCTGGGCCCCGGCCGGCTTTGCTAATGGCTTTGCAGCAGAGGAAGATAATACCATAATTCACTATAAATGCACTGAATTTTGGAATCCAAAATCGGAAGTTTCAATACTATATAACGATAGTGCAGTCGGAATAAATTGGAATATCGAGAATCCTATTCTCTCGCCTAAGGATATGCAGGGCATAAGCCTTAGTAAGTGGAAAGAAATGAATATAAGCATAGAATAAAAAAAGGGCGAAATGCCCTTTTATTATTTGTTTATTCTGTTAATTGATTATCAAGTTATAAATCTGCCTTTTGCCCTCTATCGTCAGTACTAATTGGTACTGTCCGCGAGTGATTTCCGGCAGTTCAATTTCATAGTATCCAGTTTCGCTATTGGCAATTTTGCTGCTTACCTGCTTAGTGATTCTCTCTTGTTCTATCGGCACTTCGCGTCCGAGCACATCAACTATAGAGAAGGCAACTTCATTTATGCTTAGGTTCGCATCTTCATATTTGATTGCATAATCCAGCGACACCACCTTTCCCGCCGGGTTAGGATATGGCATATTAGTCGAGAAAGTAGCTGCTTTATTCAAACTCTTTGAGCTAATAGTAACCTCTATATCGCACTTAGTATTAATCACAAACTGCCAAGGCTTGGCATATCCCTGAAGAAAGACTCTATGCGTAGAGCAGTAATCCTCTATAATGAGAGTATCTCTCTGTTCACCGTACTCAGTAGGTGAATAGCACAGGGTAAGTGGCTTCACCTCGCCCGGATTAAGCTTCATCGGCAGCTGACTCTGCGGAATAGAAAATGCCTTATTATGCAGGGTATAAACGCGAGTGAGCGTTGCGACTTTCTTCGTGTGATTATTGCGAATCAGCACATCTTTGCAGCTGGTCTCGCGTGAGGCTAAGCTATCGAAGTCTAATAGTCTCTCCGGCTCAGGCGGAGCAATGATAGAATATATATCATCTTCGAAGTCTATATTATAGGTATAAATCTCGCTTGTATCTGGACAGCCAAGTTCATTATATGCAACTACATATATGCTCATTGCCTCGTCCAGTTCGATTTCACTCTTCATTGAGGCGATTTGCTGATTATTATCCGCACGGAACCAATCCACCTCTGCTGGCGTGCCAACAGACTTCACCTTCAGCTTATGTGTCTTGCATATAACTGTATCGACTGATGCTATAAGCTTAGCCTTTGGCATGGCATATATCTTAACCAAAAGGGAGTCGTAGTATGTGCAGCCAGTGGTATCAGTCCAAGCGAAGGTCTTCCATCCGGCTTCGCTGAAGTGTCGGGTTAAGTCTTTATTGCCATCGAACCATTCTATGCCATTGTTTGGCGAGATTATCTTCACGCGGACGGAGTCTCCCTCGCAGGCAGAGAAGTTATTGTTATCGTATTTCAGTTCGCCTCTTGGGTAGAGTTCAATGGTAATTGGATTGGACATACCGCTATCGCATTCATTCGTAGACGCTATTAAATAATATGTTCCCGGTTTATTTACTATAATTTGATTGCCCCGCTCGCCTGTGTTCCAGGTCATTTCGGGATATGTGGTATCTGCTTTAATCACTACGAAGTCATTGCCACATATCTTATTCTTCTCAGAGAAAATAGTCGGCTTCATAGTATCCTTAAATGGAGTATACTTATAAACTCCCTCGCCGACTACCCAGCCGGTGGTATCATTTATGAAATATAGATCGTCTAAGTCCGTGTCGGGAGGTATTCCGCAACTCTTAGACGACCAAGTGCGTCCCGCGTCTGTTGTTTTAAGTATAGTGCGGTTAAG
>JBHADY010000198.1:0-4469 GCA_041855325.1 Ignavibacteriota bacterium | reverse complement strand
TCTGATGTTCATCTCGGGTTTTACGAGAGAGAAATAGACAAAATGCGAGAAGATAAGTTCTTGCAGTGCTTGGATTTAATCGCCAGCGATGCTAAAGCTATTTATCTTATAGGTGATATATTCGATTATTGGTTCGAGTGGAAGACTGTTATCCCTCGCTATTACTATCGCACTTTGGCTAAGTTATATGATTTAAAGCACTCTGGAATAGAGATTTACTATCTGATGGGTAATCATGATTTCGGGCATTTTGACTTCTTCGAGAAGGAGCTCGGCATAAAGGTGCATCCGAATGAATTAGTCCAAGTTCTCGAAGGAAAGAAGTTCTATCTGCACCACGGAGACGGAGTAGGCAAAGGCGATAATGGCTATAAAATGCTGAAGCGTATCACTCGCAATGAGCTGAATAAAAAGCTATTTACTCGTCTTCTGCATCCTAATTTTGCGATAAAGCTTGCCTCCACGTCCTCATCAAAAAGCAGGAAATATACTGATAAGAAATACGGCAATAAGTTAATCACTGCAAAGGAGCTCTTAGATGCTTGTTTGGTTGATGGAGATTATGATTATGTGGTAATTGGTCATTTGCACCAGAAGGTGCTACAGTCTTATGGCAAGGGCATTTATGTCAACTTAGATACTTGGCTACACGAGCCAAATATAGGTGTATTCGATGGCGAAAAGTTCTATTTCAAAGAGGACTTATAGCACAATATTTTGCCTGTTATTACGTCGCTTTCTTTTCAGATAAACTCAAAAATTATAAATATAGATGAATCAAATTTTCAGAAGAATAAAGAGAATAATAAAGTCTAATCTCAGCGATAATAATGTCGATTTTATGCAGAATGAAGACGATGAGCTTCGCAAGATTATTGACTCATTAAATAATGAAGGTAAATCAAAGAAGGAAAGCGAAAGCAGGACTTATACTCCGCCTGCGGCAAGCGACCCCAAAGTTGTGAATGCCTATAAAACTCTTGGACTTCGTGAGGGGGCTTCAGTTGATGATATTAAATCAGCATATAAAAACTTGATTAAGCGCTATCACCCAGATAGAGTAAGTGGACTTTCCCAGAGCGAGCAAACAGTTGCTTACAAGAAAGCACAAGAGATTAACCAAGCTTATGCAATATTAGAAAAGCATATGAACTTCTAACAAACACAGATATGAAAGAAAAAACGAAAAAAGTACTTACTGATATACTCGGATTATGTGTTATAGCGGCGATTCTCGGACTGCTATTTAATGAATATAATGCTAAAGGAATAAAGCTTATACGCCCGGATGAGCAGTATAATTACATTAAGGAAAGTGATATTTTCGCCTCCGAGGAGGATTCCACTTTAATTGATACAACTACTACGTCGCAAGTTATTGACACAGTAGCAAGTGCAAAGCCGGCTATCGATACAGCTAAACTCATTGAAAAGGTGAAGGAAGTAAAGCAGAAGAATGAGGATGCAGAAGTAGACAACTCCGCATACAGAAATGTAGATAAGCAGTTTGTTAAGAAGCACCTAAATGATAGCAGAGTAATTATCATAGATGCTCGCAGCAGTAGCGATTACAGAAAAGGACACATAGGAAAAGCTATTAACATCTATCCTATGGAAGAAGATATGAATGTGTATATGAATGCTGTTCTCGCCCTTCCAATGGATAAGGTTTATATTATCTATTGCACTGGTGGCAACTGCGATTTAAGCCATCATTTATACGACTCTATGAAAAGTCTTGGTTTTGAGAAACTTTATATATTCCCAGGTGGCTGGGAAGAATGGAATAGTAAATAATGGAAGTCCACAGCATCGCATATAAGGACAGGGATTTTCTCCGCACGGTGCAGGAGCGTTTCGGTATTATCGGTAGTTCGCAGGTAATTCTCGATAATGTCAAGCTACTGCTCCAAGCTGCACCTACTGATCTCGCAGTACTCATTACCGGCGAGACCGGCACCGGCAAAGAGGTCTTTGCAAATGCCATTCACGGGCTGAGCAAGCGTAAGAGAAATCACTTCGTTAGCGTGAATTGCGCTGCTATTCCTGATACTTTGCTTGAATCAGAGCTGTTCGGCTATGAGAAGGGAGCTTTCACCGGGGCGAACGACCTACGCAAGGGCTTCTTCGAGACAGCTGATAAGGGTACTATTTTCCTTGATGAAATCGGTGAAATGCCACTTACTACGCAGTCTAAGTTATTGCGCATTCTTGAGACTGGTGAGTTCTCTCGTTTGGGTTCTTCTTCAATTCATAAAGTAGATGCGCGTATAGTCGCTGCGACAAATAAAAACTTAGAAGAAGAAGTGGAAAAAGGTACTTTCCGCTCGGATTTACTCTATAGACTAAAGAACGTAACCATTAAGTTACCAGCTTTGCGCGAGCACCCCGAAGATATACCCGAATTAGTTGATTACTTCGGAAAGAAATATGCTCAAAAAGCTGGCAAGGAATACTTAGGCATTGCCCAAGATGCTATCTCTTTGCTTATGAATAAGCCTTGGGCAGGCAATATTCGCGAATTGCGAAACTTAGTTGAAACGATAATCGGATTAGAAGGAAACGTAAAAATTACTGGCGAAGTGGTGCGCAAGTACATCTCCAATGCACTGCCACCACCGGTATTAGTTACTCCCGAAACCACTGCTGCATTAGTGCCGAGCATAGCCTTCGAACCGAATGAAAAAGCAGAATTGCAGATTATATTCCGTACTTTGCTTGAGCTGCAGAATAATATCAGCGATATGAAACGAGGACTGCATAATCTCGCCATAAAGATTGATGAGATTAACACCAAGATGGACGAAATGAACGACCAGAATTATCAAGTGATTAAGCCGGAGTCTTCCATAGTTTATTCCGATGAAGACTTAAACTTAGAAGAGCACGAAAAGATGCTTATCAAATATGCACTAAAGAGATTTGAAGGTTCGCGCAAAGCCACTGCGAAAGCACTTGGCATAAGCGAGCGCACTCTATATCGCAAATTAGTCGATATGGGACTAAATTAGAATACTTATTTAATAACATAAAATAAAAGGTGAAAGTATGAAAAAAAGAAATGAAGAGTTTGATGCGTTTTCAGCAGATGGTATTGAGTACAATGAAAAAGCAGCTGATTTGTTCAAGAACGAGATTGAGGAAGAAGAATTAGATAACGACAATTACGAAGATGAAGCCCTATTGCACGATGGTGTATATGATGATTATTTGTATGATTATACAAATAATTACGACAATATAGAAGATATAGATGTTATAGAAGACAACCACGACAATAAAAGTAAAAAAGCTAAAAAAAATAAGAAAATTACAAAAGCTAATAAAGACAGTAAAGGTGAAGAAACTAAAGAAGGTAAAGATGATGCTGGCTATTCTGTGCCAACAAGGATTATCAAAATCTTAAATTTTATATATAATGGTGATAGAACTAAAGAAGATATCTTTAACTTTTTAAAATACACAAATAACGAGATAAGTGCTGCTACTTTAAATAGAGATATTGCTTATCTGGTTCAGAGCAATTTTATAGAAAAATATATGTATATTGGAGTAGCATACTATAAGTTTGTTTCGAGAAAACTTAGAGGTTTTGATACTATTATTTTGCCAGAAGAATTCCGAACCTTCAGAATACTTAAAAGTCTTAACAAAACTTTCGTAAGCGATAGATTTCTTAACTCTGTCTCTAATTTGGAAAGAAAGCTTACCGGTCTGTTAAGTAACCAAGAAATCGCTACTGAACTTATGAATATAGGCGATGAAGAGCAGAATGATAAGTTAATGCATCTAAGAGAAATATGGAATTATATTCCAGGACTGTATAACTATGAAGATAGTGGTGAAGTAATTAATAAACTATTTAGAGCTATTAGCAATAAATACTTAATCAAAATTCATTTCAGAAAAGAAGGAACTGATGAGAAAAAAGTTATTGATGCTGTACCAGCTTCATTCTATAGCTTCGACGGAACATTATACATAATATTCTATTCACCATATTACAAAAAGTATATGTCTCTGTCAGTGCATTTCATTGATTTTGTTGAAGATGGCAATCCTGAACCAAAGAAAATTCCAGAATTAAATCTTAATGACTATCTGTCCAATAGATTCGGCGTTTTTGAAAAAGAGCCTGTAGAGGTTAAACTTAATATTAATCGTAAGTATATAAGATACTTTGAAAATAGAAAATGGCATCCAAGCCAAAAAACAAGAAAGAACAATACCACTGGTGATATCTCTATTACTATGACCGTACCGCTAACTACTGAATTTATCGCTTGGATAATCAAATGGACTGATGCAATTACAGTGGTTGAACCACACGAATTAATCGTCAAAGTAAAAGAAGGTGCGAGACGCATCTTAGCTAATTACGAAAAATAGAATATTAGATAAATCAAAACATTAATGAATAAGGAAATACTCGAGAAAAAGTTAGAAAATATACCAAGCACGCCGGGTGT
>JBHADY010000197.1:0-2912 GCA_041855325.1 Ignavibacteriota bacterium | reverse complement strand
TATCTCATTTTTGTTATTATCAAGTATTAAGAGGGATTCGAAGCTATTAGCTTTTGCGACTATCTCTGCAGCATCGTCGAGAGCTTGCTGGTCATTAAAGAATATAGCTGATTCAATTCCGTAAGAGAATAAGTGCGTAACGGAATAGTGCTTTTCGCGGCTATTTTGTATTGAAGTTTCATATATCTTATCAGGTATAGTTAGAAGTATTATCGTAGCGATTAGCAATACGAATAGTTGCATAGATACGATTAACTGACTTCTTTTTGATGATAATAACTTCATTTTACTTATTAACTACTCTTGACAGCTTCAGAAGTTTAGAGCTAAAGTTAGCTCCCTCTTCTTTTGCAGATTTGAGATTGATGGTTATCCTGCTTTTGTCCATTTCTTTTTCTATGGTAGCTGTAAATGGGTACTTATGGAAGTAAGCAGGGGTGAGGGCAAAGCTTATTATATTCTTGTTCTTGCATATATTAGTGATTTCATTAATATCGATTTGCTTCAGCGGGCAAACGATGATAATGTCTAATCCCACGTGGGAGTAGTATATGTTTAAATCAGACGGATCTGTTATGTTAATATCCACTATTTTGATTTTATTATCTCCAATGTATTCATATACTCCGGTGAATTGCTTTTGGCATTCATTGCGACAGTGCAGTGATTTGCGTAGGTGGTTCTGATATACTATGCCTACATATATCTCTTTTTTGCTTCTCTTCACTAAGTTTCTTTCGTAGTGGAAAAGCTTATTGAATATAGGCACCTGTACATTAATAGGAACTTGTAAATCCTGCGAATGAACATTCGCAATAATTACGAGCATTATCAATATGTATATCAGGTACTTCATCATTATATATTTTCGTTGTTATGCGTAATAACTATGCATATATTGTATGTAAATTTACGAAAAAAATAGCAAAAAGAATAATTTAAATATATATATATTTAAATTAACAAAACTAATTCTCAAATTGGTATTCAAGTGCTAATATTAGAACAAAATCATAGCCACTATAAAATGAATTTACCGCGTAATACGTCAACCTATTTGGTGTGCAGAGTGCCGTTTCCTTTCGCATACTTATAACAGTAACCTCTGCATAGTTTTCAAATTCAAAAAAAGATAATGATGACAAAACGCATTTTTCTATCAATCTGTCTATTATTGGCAAACTTTGGACTGCCAGCTTCAGCAAATGAGCTACTAACAATTGCCAAAAAACAACTAAATAATACCTATAATCAACTTAAAAATCAGCCAACTCCCGTGCATTACTTAGCATACGGAATAACTGATGTTAAGAAGTTGACTATTAGCTCATCTAAAGGGAAAATCGATATAATTGACTCCAGCAAAAAAAGAGTATTGGACATAGACCTGCGCGTCGGTACGCCAAAGCTGGATAATACGCATATTATTCGCGGAGAAGCTAATTTCTTCTTTTTCGGTGGTACTGGACGCAATGCCCTGCCAATCGAAAATGACGAAAAAGCACTGCAACGCGCCCTGTGGATGGCAAGCGATAGAGCATATAAAAATGCATTAGAAACTTACGATAAGATACTAACAAACATAAAAGTAAAAGTTGCTGAAGAGGACAGTTCTGATGACTTCTCTTACTATCCTCCGCAGAAGTACTCCGAAGAGGTTCAAGAGATAAACATAAACGTAGAGAAGTGGTCTAAGATACTGAATAGGGTATCTGAGCTGTTCAATAGAGATCCACAGATATTCTTTGGCAAAGTGTACTTAGCTATGGAACACTTGGATAAGTACTTCATAGCGAGTGATGGCACGGAGCTGCGCCACAGCTCACCGTACATTAGAATATACATTTCCGCAAGCACTAAGGCGGACGATGGTATGTCCCTGCCACTTTATAAGAGCTATTTTGCTTATGAAGAGAAGGACTTGCCAAGTGAAGAAGCTATAATGAAAGATGCGAATGAGCTTATTGAGCTGCTCGGTAAATTGAGAGAAGCTCCGCTGATGACCATATATTCGGGTCCAGCTATACTTTCCGGCGAGGCTTCGGGTGTGTTCTTCCACGAGATTTTCGGTCATAGAGTGGAGGGCGCAAGACTTAAAGACCCGAACGATGCCCAGACTTTTAAAAACTCAGTGGGCGAGCAAGTGCTATCGGATATAATTTCGGTTTATTGCGACCCAACTGTTAGCGAAATCCAAGGCGAGAAAGTATCCGGCTACTACAAGTACGACGACGAAGGCGTGAAAGCAGAGAAAGTGGTAATCGCCGAAAGCGGTAAATTCCGCAACTTCTTGATGAGCCGCTCTCCAATTCAGGGCTTCGAGAAGTCCAATGGACACGCAAGACGCGAACCCGGACGCAGAGCTGTTTCCAGGCAATCCAACTTAATCGTTCAATCGTCTAAAGTGATTCCTCTCTCCGAACTAAAACAATCGCTCATAGATGAAGCAAAGAAACAGGGCAAGGAATATGGTTTATACTTTGCTCAGGTGCAGGGAGGTTTCACATTCACTGGCAGAAGCATTCCGAACTCCTTTAACGTAAGTCCTATACTTGTATATAAGATATACGTAGATGGAAGACCAGATGAAATAGTCCGCGGTGTGGATTTAATCGGCACTCCGCTTACTACTTTCGCAAATATTATGGCTGCTGGCGATGACCTCGGCGTGTTTAATGGCATTTGCGGTGCTGAATCCGGCGGAGTACCCGTTAGTGCGGTGTCTCCATCGCTTTTGGTTAGCAAAATCGAAGTGCAGAAGCAGAGAAAATCCCAAGCTAAATTACCAATTTTAGAAGCTCCACAAGCCACAATCAACAAATAAGGAATATTGAAATGAAAATGATGATCCGCATAATGATGTTAGTAATTGCTTTCTCTTTCGCTGAAGTGAAAGCTAATCATAAAGAGAT
>JBHADY010000196.1:0-3410 GCA_041855325.1 Ignavibacteriota bacterium | reverse complement strand
CAGAAGATGGTTCTCGGTAACTTGAATAACGATAGTGGTACGGGTGTGGTCTTTACGCATAATCCATCAGATGGAAAGCCAGGGGTGAATCTATATGGAGACTTCTCCCTCACTAACCAAGGCGAGGACATCGTGGGTGGCTTAGTTAATACCCTCCCTGTGAGCGAATCGCAGAAGGAAAAGAACTTCTCTAAGGATAGTATCTCCTTAGAAAAGGACTTCCCTGAAATATATGAAGCATTAGAAGAGTATGCTACTTTGATGACAGAGAAATATGGCTTTAACCACCAAGAAATAGAATTTACATTCGAGACATCGAAGAAGGAAGACTTATACGTCCTGCAGACACGAGACCAAGTGATAAGACGCAAGGAAATGCAGATGATATTCGACTGCGAAAGCACTGATATGGATCACGTTGGCTCGGGCATAGGCACTGGTGGTGGCGCACTTAATGGACGCGCTGCATTCTCTATGCAGGACATAGAGCTTCTGAAGCAGCAATATCCTAACGACGCGGTGATACTGATACGTCCGGATACCGTGCCAGACGACATAGATATGATTTTCGAGAGCGAGGGCTTGCTCACCGGCAAGGGCGGTGCTACTTCGCACGCTGCGGTTACGGCAGTCCGTTTAGATAAGACTTGTATAGTGAATTGCACAGATCTGCGCACAAACGAGAACGAGGGCATTTGCAACATCAACGGTAACATCTTCCGAATGGGCGACGAGATAGCCATTGATGGATATACAGGTAATATTTATAAGGGGAATTATCCCGTAAGGTATGAGGAGGCGTAATTAAATAAAAAGAGCAAGGGGATTTCTCTTGCTCTTTTTGTATTTATTTAGCGCAATTAAAGCAAAATATTAATAAAATATGGTGTTTTATAACATACTTTTGCATTAATTAATTTAGATGTGTAAGTTATTATATATCAGTGTGTTATGTTGTATTATGTGCGTGTTAATTGTCATATATTTGCAATAATTAGAGCAAAATATTAATTTATTATTGACTTTTATGGACAAATATTGCTTTAATTAATTGCCTCGCCTTTCAGGAAGTACTTAGTGCTTTTCGTCTTTCCTGTGGTTTCTAAAATACCATTATCCACCATAGTTTTAAGTTTCCTCTTTACTTGATGAATATTAATTTCCTTACCTATTCTCTGGTGAATTTCGCTGAATGCACTACCGGGGTAAGTTTGAATATCTTTGCGTATTAATTCGCTTAGCCTATATTCTTCTATATTCTTCAGATTGGTTAAATGTTTGAACTTAGAAAGCTTAACAAACTCAGGATTTAGAAAATACTGAGTTGACTTTTTATTTCCTTTTTTGAGAATTAGTTTATTATTCAATAGCTGATCAACGTATGTTCTTAATCCTATTTCATTCGGCTGATTAAGTAGTTTGCTCAATTCAATAGCATTTAGCGATTGATGCTGAGCTAATAAACCCAAAGCGATAATTGATCGCTGTCTTAAGTTAAATTCAGATAATGCCTTATCTAATAGAGGGATAATTTGTGGATTACTTATAGTTTTCTGTATGGTTACTATTACCTTATCAACCCCTTCCTCTACTTTTGGAATAGGAATGCTGGAAGTAAGTAGCTTTTCGTATATTAAATCATATCCAGTTCCTTCCTTTTCCATTAATTCGAGATTATAGAAAATATCGGCAAGTTTTTGATTGCGCCTTATTGATTGGTTGAGTATATTGCTCGGAGTTACTCCCATAGGCAAACACCCTGGGCTATGAAATTCTACTTTATCTGTATAGATATTGATGAGTATATCTCCTAATATAGAATACGAGTGATGTACCAAAGCATTAACCATAATTTCTCTTATTACTTCAATTGGGAAGTAATAAACTTGTTTGCGGAAAATTCCGTCGGCTAGTTCTAAGCTTTCTTGCCAGTCGGGTATTTCATTGACTACGAATTCTAGTAGTTCTTTGGGGTTTTTATCATAAACATCTATTTCAGGTTTCCAAACTTTAGTTTCATTATTATCATATCTTATGACTTGCAAAGTTGGAGGAAAACTTAGTCTTGCTCTATCAATGCGTTTGCCTATCCAGAGGATACCTAAATTAGTTAACAAAGATTTATCTGTTAAGTAATAGTATTCTAATATTTCATCATCACTTTTATCTTTAACAAAATTACTAACACGAGAAGAATTCCTAATATCACGTAGAAAGTTAGCTTTCTTAGCAGGATTATATTCATTTGAACTAATATTTAGACTAGTATCCAATTCCCAATTAATAGCGTGTTTCTCTGCAAGAAGACGTGGAAGATCTTCGGGAGTTACTGGCTTGCAAGAGTCATAGCTACGCATATAGAATCTTCCATCCCTAGTAGAAGAAAGAGCTGTTTTACTTGGAATAATTTTAATCTCTATGTACTGAGCATTATTAGCAGCAGTTTTAATGGAAATATCTAAATTTAAATTATAAGCCTTCTCATATAATTTTTGCTTGATAATATCAGGTAAATCTGTATTGGTTATAACCTGATTCTCCGGTGGCAATGAGGCATCATCTTCTATGCCTATTATAATGGTTCCACCCTTTGAATTGGAGAAGCATACACAATCTTTTGCGAGCTCTCTCCAGTCTGTTTTATTAAGTTCTTCTTTTAAAAACTTAATAGACTTTTTTTCTATTGTATTATTCTCTTGCATAGCACGATTTTAACTAATATGTGACTCATTAACTAAGACATAATATAAATTGAAATATTGTATAAAATAACAATATAGAGCAGTATGAAATACTTGCATACTACTGCAATTTTTAGTAATTTTGAAGATTACAAGCAAACGAAGATTAATAAAATATTACATTATGAAACTACTCGTCATAAACTGGCAGGACTGGCTGAACCCTCTAAGCGGGGGCGCCGAGGTGCACCTCTATGAGATTTTTAAAAGAATAGCGAAAACAAATGACGTTACCCTGTTCTGCTCCAAACACCCCGGAGATAAAGACTTCGAGGTGATTGATAATATTAAGATTATACGAAAAGGCGGACGCAATAACTTTAACTTCGTTGCTTACCTCGAATATATGAAGCGCTTCCGAAAGGAAAACTTCGATATAGTAGTCGATGATATTAATAAAATACCATTCTATACTCCGCTATTCGTGAAGAAGCCACTGCTGGCGCTTAGTCACCACTTCTTCGGCGAAAGCATTTTCCGCCAAGCTGGGAAAATCGCTGGAAGCTATGTGTATTATGCCGAAAAACTCGTGGATAAAGTCTATAAGAATACGCCGTTCGCGGTGGTGTCGCAAAGTACGCTCGATGAGTTCAAAGAGCGCGGATTCGACACATCAAACTTCGCGATGGTGATGAATGCAATAGACCAAGCTGCCTTCCCTATGAAAGT